>JANNAO010000200.1:0-10536 GCA_031384405.1 Verrucomicrobiota bacterium
TCGAGCGCGTTGAACAGCATCAACCGGCCCACGAGCAAATTGCCTTTGCCGAGCGCGAGCTTGAGAATTTCCGTCGCCTGGATGCAACCGACGATGCCGGGCAACACACCGAGCACGCCGCCTTCCGCGCAACTCGGCACCATGCCGGGTGGCGGTGGTTCGGGATACAGACAGCGATAGCACGGTCCGCCCAGATGCGGCGCGAACACGCTGGCCTGGCCTTCGAAGCGGAAGATCGAGCCATAGACGTTCGGCTTCTTGAGCAGCACGCAGGCGTCGTTGGTCAGATAGCGCGTCGGGAAATTGTCCGTGCCGTCCACCACGATGTCGTAGGGGCGGATGAGCTCGAACGCGTTGCCGGAATTGATGGCGGTGTTGTGGATGACCACTTCCACATTGGGATTGATGCCCGCGATGGTTTCCTTCGCAGATTCAGCTTTGGAACGTCCCACGTCGGCATCTGTGTGGAGAATCTGGCGTTGCAGATTGGAATAATCCACGGTGTCGAAATCCACGATGCCAATCTTGCCGATGCCCGCCGCGGCGAGATACATGGCGATGGGCGAGCCGAGACCGCCCGCGCCGATGCACAGGACGCTGGTGGCTTTGATCTTCTTTTGCCCGGCCAGACCGACTTCCGGCAGGATCAGATGCCGCGAGTAACGGCGGATTTCTTCGTTGTTCAGTTGCATAATCGTGTCGAAACCAAATCGAGTGTGGAGGGTAGAAGGAATGTGCGGGAAATCAAGCCGGGCAATCAACTGCGAAGTCAGCCGCGCATCAGATGGATGCGGATGAATTCTTCCGGCAAAACAGGCTTGGGCTTGTAGCCAGCAGTTTTCAAGACTTCAAAATGCGAGTCATCGGTCACGATGAAGTCCGCTTCCGCCGCAATCGCGCAATCGCAGAACTTGTTATCGTCGGGGTCTTGGGTGATAACCGCGAAGCGGAACTGCGGCTCGATTTTCCGGATATTTCCGTGAAGTTGTTCAAGTAAATCCAGCAACGCCGCAACATCGCGCCAGCGTTCTGCCCCGGAAAGCTTCACCGTGACTTCTTCATATTCGAGCAGGATTTCGTTGGATACAGCCAATATGAAACGCCCATCCAGCAATGCGCGGAGGATTTGATGGTACGGCTGTTTCCGCCCGAAGATTTGGAGGAAAATGTTGGTGTCGAGGCAGACCGTCATGCGTAACGATGTTCAGCCCGGAACTGCCGAATCAATTCAGCCACGCGCTGTAGTTTGCCTTGGGACTGTTCGGCATCGAACGCGTCGCTCAAGCGGTCAGCAAACTGTTCTGCTTCGAGTTGCAACAACACGCGGTCAAGCAACGCAAGTTGTTCGCTGTTCATGCGATCAATCTTCTCATGCAGAATGGGCTTGAGCTTTTCCGGCTGGACCGGAGTGGATGCCTGGCTGCTTTTCATGGTGGGATAATACACTTGGCAAATGAGGCTGACAAGCGGCGTCAAACTTGGCAGGTAGCAGAAAACGGTGGTGAAACTTACGGCAGCAGTAATTCTCATTATGACTGGTAGGGCGCGTCACTCCGTGCGCGCCGTCCCTGAATACAGACCGCTTCGGCGCGCACGGAGTGACACGCCCTACCTTGTTTCTGCCATAATGAGAATTGCTGTTACCGCAGACTTGCAAGCAGCGCGTTGCTCAGGCTTACTCTTGCCACTTTGTTCGCCAAATGAATTTAGAGTTGCTCACCAAAGCCAAGTCGCTCGGGTTTTCCGACCGGCAGATCGCCCATTTAACCGGCCAGACCGAAGACGCCGTCCGCGCTGAACGCAAGAAGCTCGGCCTCGTGCCGAGCTATCGTCTCGTGGACACCTGCGCCGCTGAGTTCGAGGCTTACACGCCTTATTATTACTCGACGTATGATCGCGGCGATGACGAGGTCAAAGGCAACACGGCCAAGAAGGTCATGATCCTCGGTGGCGGGCCGAATCGTATCGGCCAAGGGATTGAATTCGATTACTGCTGCGTTCACGCGGCGTTCGCGCTCAAGGAGGATGGATTTGAAACCATCATGGTGAACTCGAATCCTGAAACGGTTTCAACTGACTACGACACGAGCGATAAACTTTTCTTCGAGCCCCTCACACTGGAAGACGTGCTGCACATTTACGAGCGCGAGAAGTGCTGGGGCGCCATCGCGCAGTTCGGCGGGCAGACGCCGCTCAATCTCGCGCTCGGTTTGCAGAAGAACGGCGTGAATATCATCGGCACATCGCCGCAGAGCATCGAGATCGCGGAAGACAGGAAGTTGTTCGCTGCGATGTTGAACAAGCTGAACATCCCGCAACCGCCGAACGGTCTTGCGACCAATGAAGCCGAAGCACTCGAAGCTTCCAAGAAAGTGGGTTATCCCGTGCTGGTGCGTCCGAGCTTCGTGCTGGGAGGACGCGCGATGCAGATCGTTTATTCCGACAGCGAGCTTTCGCACTACATGAAGTTCGCGGTGGAAGCTTCGCCCGAACGTCCCGTGCTGGTGGATAAGTTTCTCGAAGACGCGACGGAGGTGGACGTGGATTGCATCACGGACGTAGGGCAGTTCAAGAATCCTGCGGACGGAACGATTGTCATCGGCGGAATGTTGGAGCACATCGAGTTCGCGGGCGTTCACTCTGGCGATGCCGCGATGGTTCTGCCGCCGCACACGCTTTCGCAAAAGAACATTCAGACCATCCGCGAATACACGCACGCACTGGCGCGCGAGTTGAAAGTCATCGGCTTGATGAACGTGCAGTACGCGATCAAGGGTGAGACGGTTTATGTGCTCGAAGTGAACCCGCGCGCGTCGCGCACGGTGCCGTTCGTCTCGAAAGCCATCGGCAAACCGCTGGCAAAACTCGCCGCGCAAGTGATGGCTGGCAAAACCTTGAAGCAACTCGGCTTCACGGAGGAAATCTGGACGAAGTATTGGGCGGTGAAAGAATCCGTGTTCCCGTTCAACAAGTTTTTTGGACAGGACATTTTGCTCTCGCCGGAGATGCGTTCCACTGGCGAGGTCATGGGGCTGGACGCGGATCTCGGCATCGCCTACGCGAAATCACAGATGGCGGCAAACGCGCCGTTGCCCACGGGCGGCAAGCTATTCATCAGCGTGAGCGATGCGCACAAGGCCGACGCCGTAAAGATGGCGAAGGAATATGTTGCGCTGGGATTTGAATTGATCGCCACAAGCGGCACGGCGGCGGTTCTTGAAAAAGCCGGGCTGAAAGTGGAGAGAATTTTCAAAGTCTCGGAAGGTCGCCCGAACGCGGTTGACTTGATGAAAAACAAACAGATTCAACTCGTCATCAACACTCCGGCGGGGCAATTACCTCGCGAAGACGAAGTGAAGATCCGCACGACCGCAGTTTACACGGGCACGCCAATCATGACGACAATGAGCGGAGCGAAGGCTGCCGCGTTGGGCATTGCGGCGTTGAAGAAGAACGGTTACGCGGTCAAGACGGTGCAGGAATATCACTGAGGCGGGCGCACGCCCAGCCCCGTAGGAGCGACATCCTCCCGTTTATGCCGCCCCTACGGGGCTTTGGCTTTTGTGCGTGGCGTTTCTATAAATATGCCACTCCTACGGAGTTCACCGAATCACGGCACAGTCATTCCAACAAGCTTCTTCTTATTTCAATGACAGTACACCCTTACCCTGTCTGCGGGGTTCAGGGAATTTCATCCAAGCGCGGATTCCGTCAGTTTGTTTGCCGCGCTACAATGTCAGCAGCCACCGCCGTTTCACTCAGCGGTTTCTTCCTGCACTTCGTCGCCAGATAATATCCCGTATTCGTGGAGTTTGTTGCGAAGCGTTCGCACACTGATCCCGAGTTTGCGCGCGGCGTGCGTGCGGTTTGCGCTGCACAGATCGAGGGTGCGGATGATGTGAGTTTTCTCAAGATCACCGAGTGAGAGGATGCCTTCCGCACCTTCGGCTGCGGTGGCAGCGATGCTGGCCATGATCGCGTTTTCAGCCACGGGCGAAGTCGAAGTGCCCGCCGCGCCGCTGAAACCCAGATGCGCGGGGTGTAATTTCTCGCCATCGGCGCAAAGGATCACCGCGCGTTCGAGGACATTCTGCAATTCGCGCACGTTGCCCGGCCATGAATGATTCTCCAGCGCGGCGCGACACGACGGAGCCATGCCGCCGACTTTCACGCCGTGTTTGCGCTCGAAGCGGTGCATGAATTGTTCGGCGAGAAACACGATGTCCTCGCGCCGCTCGCGCAAAGGCGGCACCAGCACAGGCACGACGTTGAGGCGGAAATACAAATCCTGCCGGAACTCCTTCTTCTCGACGCTCTGTTCGAGATCGCGATTGGTGGTGGCGATGACCCGCACGTCCACCTTGATCGTGCGCGAGCCGCCGACGCGTTCGAGTTCGCGCTCTTGCAAGACGCGCAGCAATTTCGCCTGAACCTGCGGGGAGATTTCGCTGATTTCGTCGAGCAGAATTGTTCCGCCGTGAGCGAGTTCAAAGCGACCTTCGCGCTTGTTCATCGCACCAGTGAACGCGCCTTTCTCGTGACCGAAGAATTCGCTCTCAATGAGATTCTCCGGGACGGCGGCGCAGTTGACGCGGATGAACGGCGCGTTGTTGCGTGGACTTTCGCGATAGATGGCGCGTGCGACGAGTTCCTTGCCCGTGCCGCTCTCGCCGTGGATCAACACCGTGGCCTGAGTGCGCGCGACTTTGCGGATGATCTGGCGCACTTGCTCCATCGCCGGACTGCGACCGAGCAGTTCGTAATGGTTTTCATCGCCTTCGTCCTGCGTGAGGAATTTGTTGACCTTGACGAGCTGCGTGAACTCCTCGGCCTTCTTGAGGATGACATCAATCTGCTCGCCGGAGAACGGCTTGAGCAGGTAGTCGAACGCGCCGTCCTTCATGCAAGTGACGGCAGATTCCACGGTGCCGAAACCAGTCATCATGATGACGAGCGGTTTCGACGGGCGCGCTTGGAGCTGTTTAAGAAATTCCGTGCCGTCGCCGTCGGGCAATCGCACATCGCAGAAGATCAGATCGAAGTTGTCCTTGTTCAGAAACTCCTGCGCGTCGGCGATGCTGCCGCACCCGGCGACATCGTAACGACGATTGCGGAGTTGTTGTTCGAGACTTTTGCGGACGAGCGCGTCGTCCTCCAAGACTATGATTTTTTCAATCGGCATTGCATGAAAGCCCACACCCGTTGCTGCGTCCTTGCAGCATCACCGCCCCTGGCGACGATACATGTCGGCGACGAAATGAGGTCGCTGACGATTGGCCGAGGGCAATTGGCGCGGCGGGACGAGTCCCTTCCGCAACAACGCCTGCTCGTTCTCCCGGTCAAGGACGATGATCTTCATGATCAAATCCTGATTCTGGCGGAGCAGTCCCGGCACTTCTGGATACTGCGCACGATCTGCCGGACTGAGATTCTGCCAGGTGGCGCGGTGTTGGCGGATTTGATTTAGCGACTGGTTGAGACGGGGAAGCAAGTTTTTTTTGGCCTGATACGATTCAAACGACGGCCCGGTCTCGGTGTGATGGAGGGCGTGGCTCTCGTTTTCCACGAGTGTAAGAATCTCCTGACACAGGGCCAGATGCCCGCGCAGATCGGTGACCATCGAGTTGAGAGAAATCATTTCGCGCCGAGCGCGACAGTGGGATCGGGCGCACCGTGGAAGGCGGCATTAATGGCTTCGGTCTTCATCTGCCATTTCAAGTTCTCTTTGCGCCAGCGGGCCATGTCGAGCACGGCGTCAAGACTGAGCGTTCGCTTGGCGGAGTCCAGTTCTTTTTCGCGCGCGATGATCTTGCTGTAAAGCTCGGCGGCCTTCGTCGGCTGCATCAACCGTTCATACACCATGCCCATCTGATACCAGACGGGAATCTGCCATGATGCGGTGTCGTTGATCTTCGCGAGGTTTTGATAAATCTCCAGCGCGTTCAAGTAATCGCCTTCCTTGTAAAGCTGGTTGGCGATCTCGTTCCCGGTGCGTTGCTGCCAGTAAATCCAGTTGCCAGGTCTGTTCGTGGCGGTGGTGTGCTGGGTTTCCAACAGGGTCAACACTTGCTGCGTGGCCTCGCGCACGCGGCCCAGTTTCTTCAGCGAATCCGCCAGAAGGAATCGCACCTCGGCCACTTCCGCCGTGTCGGGATAATTCGTCAGGAAGAACTCGGAGCGTGAGATCACTTCCGTGTGTTTGTTCATGCTCGCGAGTGACCGGATCATTTTGAAATTGATCTGAGTCTTGTTGAGCTGCGGACTGTCGAGCTTGAGCAGACGACCGAGGAATTCCCCCGCCTCGCTGAACTTGCCTTGCAAATAATACGTGTCCGCGATCTCCGCCTGCGCCTGCAAGACGAGCCGTTGATAATAGTCGAGCCGATCCAGCTTCAACCGCATGGACGTGGTCAACACCGCGTAAAATTTCGAGAGCGCCATCGTCGGCGCGCCCATCTGGCGATAGAGCAAACCTTGTCGCAGATAGACCTCCGCCGCGCTGGGGTCATCAGGATAACGATCCAGATATTGTGTGAACACCTGCTGCGCCCGCGCGTAGAGCTGATTTTCCTGAGCCATCAATCCCATCTCCAGCAACGCCGTCCGGTGCATCGTCTCCGGCGCGTCTGCACCCAGCACCATCACGAAGGATTTTTCCGCCGCTTCAAAATTCTTCTCACGCTTCATGCGCCGCGCCCATTCCAACATCGCATTCAGATCAGCCTGTTTGGACGAACCTAGTTTGGCGACGTGTTTCTCGACGATGTTCGTGCTGGCGAGATCATCAGACGCATCGCGCAACGCGGGATTGACCTCCACGGGCGACGGCACGGCGGCGACTTTGTTCGCTTCAGGATGTGCGGCGGGATTCCGCGAGGAGGCGACTCCCGCCACTGGGGCGTGCGCGGCGTCCTTCGTCGGATGAGGAGTGGCGTGGGCGTCGCCGTGAGCTTTTGTTTCGCTGGCGAAAATTGCGTTGCCATACGACAAGAGCAGTGCCGTCACGCCACCGCTCAGGCGCGCGACCCAATAATTTTTCGAGACAGCGTTCATGGCTTAGGCTTGGAAAAGTTGACCGTGCTGGACTGCGCGGGCGGACGCGCCGGAGTGAAGCCTGTTTGCGGAATGACAATCGTCTCACGCGAACCGCCGTTCACCATCGGCGCGAAAAATCGCATCAACATCTGCGGCGTGATGATCGTGTTCGTCTCCAACATCGGCCCGATCAACGGCAACTCCAGATCAGGCCCGGCGGTGGGACGTTGGACTTCGGGAACCGGCGGCTCGTGCATGAGTGAACTCGTGGCAGGCAGATCGTTCGTGGGCGCGTCCACGGGGATTTCCGGGATCATGTCGAGGCGCGAACCATTGCCAGAAGTTGTCGAAATCACGCTTTCGACAGGCAACACGGCTGCGGGCTGCGCCAGCGCTTCGGCTGCGAACCGCAACGCCACCGGCCCGACGGCGGGCAGATACGATTGCGGTCCAGCCTGCGATGCGGCAGTGAGCATCAAGAGCGTGAAGATGAATCCGTTCCTGTTCATATAAGGCGAACGTCCTTGTCCGCCACCTCTGCATCGGCAGGTCGGTGGGTGGACTTGAGGGGAAACAATTCGTTTGAGCAGCAGGAAAATGCGAAACTTAGCCGGGCGGATAATGTTTCAAGCGCGGGCTGGCGTGGCGTCAAAAAGCCCGCTAGGGCTGGCATGTTTATAGTTTCGCAATACTACCCACCAAGCTCCGTCAGGAGCGGCATCTCGTGGGCGTGTCGCTCCTGTCGGAGCTTGAGATGATTTTCCGTTGGATTCTATAAACGTGTCGCACCGATGGTGCTGGGAATCAGAAGACGCAACCTGCTGCGCTTCACTTCACGCTCTTCGTCGCCACGAACGCATAACGCGCGTGCGTAAATCCGTTCACCACTTTGTCGAAGTAATATTTCACTCCGCGCGATAGCACCACGCGCTTCACCGTCAGCTTCAATCCCGCCGCTTCAAAACAATCCCGATACTCGCCCAGCGAACAACCCGGCAACTCGACCGCTGCGGACTCTTTGCCTTTGCGCGGTTTGAGTTTCACGAACGGTCGCACCGGTTCGCGGATGGCGATGAATGTGCCGTTGGGTTTCAATACGCGCTTCACTTCACGCAACACGCGGGGAATGTGCGCCGAGTGATGCAGTGCGTCCGAGCAGACGACCGCATGAAAATGATTCGCCGGGAAGTCCAGCTTCTCAAAGTCCGCTGGCGTGCGCGTGATCTTTGCTTCATTCGCCCGGAGCAGTTTGAAAATCTTCGGCGCTTCATGTTTGAGAAGTTTCGCGGAGACATCCGTCGTCACGATCTCGACGACGAGCGGGAGCTTGGAGAGTTCCGCACTGAACCAACCTGAACCCGCACCGATCTCCAGCACGCGACCCCGGATGTCCAGCGCGCAATGTTTGGTGAGGAACGGAATGAACTTGGGAAAATCATCCTTCACGCAACGCAACCAATCCGCCTCGCTCTTGAAGTTAACGCCGGGATGCGACTTCTCCGCCCGCTCAATCATGGTGGCAGGCAGGTCAATCTTCTTCTCGACGTATTTGGATTCGGTCGCGCTCACGACGCTGAAAAGTTAAGTAGCCTTTACGCTCGGCGCAACGGGAAATAGATTCGCGCGGCAAAAAGTTGCGCGCCCAATCAATCGTAGGGCACGACGTAAGGAGTGCATTCCCGGTTCTTCGCTATTTTCGGTGGAGCCACGAAATCAAAAAGCGCGGGCTGTAATGCCTCCTTCGCCCCTTCGGAAGGGGCCGGGGTGAGGGGGCAAACTGTGATAACGAAACCCGCTTCCAAATTCTGCTGGGACGCACTGAAGACCATTCGTGAGCCATCATATTGCCACGCCATTTCCCCTCACCCTCAATCCCTCTCCCCTTCCGAAGCAAGGGGAGAGGGAGAATTCTACGCCGCCGCTCGACATCCTCTCGCCGTCGCTTTGCGAATCCGCCACTGAAAATAGCGGAGAACCGCATTCCCGGAACGACTCGTCACCTCGTCGCCTACAAATCAGGACGCCACAAAAAATCTCACAGACTTGCGCGACCTCATTTCAATCTCCAACCTGCTCGTCGCCGATGCCACACATTCACGAAAAAATTGATTTCACCGTCGCCATCTTCGTTGTTCACGACAACAAGGTGCTGCTCATCCATCATCGCAAACTCGACAAGTGGCTGCCGATCGGCGGACACATCGAGTTGGACGAAGACCCGGAACAGGCGGCGTTGCGCGAGGCCAAGGAAGAGAGCGGCCTCGACGTGGAACTGATCGGCGAGCGTCCGCCCACCACCGAACCCGGCACACGCGCGCTCATCAACGCCCGTTTCCTCGACATCCATCGCATCAACGACACGCACGAACACATCGGCATGATCTATTGGGCGCGAATCAAAAGCGGCGCGACCACGCTCGCCGCCGAGGAGCATCACGACATCCGTTGGTGTTCCGTGGCCGAACTGGAAACGCTTCAACCCGCCATGAGCAACGCCGTGAAATGGTATTGCCGCAAAGCCATCGAAGAAGTCTCAAGCCTGAAGTCTAATGCCTAAAGTCGGCGCGGCCTTCCTTCACGCACCACGCACCACGCATCACGTCTCTCGATGACTCATCGCCAACTCAAGACTGGCTACTTCGCTCTCGCGGGGCTGAACACCATCGCGTCGTCCTACTATTTCAATTACCTGTTCTTTTTCCTGCGCGACCACTTCGGATTCGGCAACAAGGAAAACCTCTGCATCTCCGCGCTACACGGGTTGGTCTATGTTTTTGCGGCGGTGCAATGCGGCAAGTTCGCCGAGCGACGCGGCAATCTTCTCAGTCTCAAGATCGGTTTCGCGTGTCTCACCGTCTCGATGATCATCGGTGCGTATTTGCAGGGAACAATCGCGATGTACCTGCTCGTGGCGGGCTACACCACGGTGCTGCTATTCACCTGGCCTGCGTTGGAATCGTCGGTGAGCGCGCGCGAATCCCGCTCCGGCGTGCAACAAATGGTGGGCATCTACAACTGCACCTGGGCTGGCGCGGCGGCGTTCGCGTATTTCACCGGCGGAAAACTTTACGAGACGTTTGGACGCGGCGCGATCTTCTGGCTGCCTGCGGGAATTTTTGCCGTTCAATTCCTCTTCACGCTCTGGTTGGAGAAACAAGTTCCCCTCGCCCGACCTTCGGCCACCCTCTCCCCACCTGCCGCGACGGTGCGCGAGCACGGCGGGTCGGATGGGGAGAGTGCCGGGGTGAGAATTCCCGGAACTGAAAGTTCGCGCATTGAACCCCTGAACCGGAACGCCGCCTTCAGGCGGCAGGGCGCGCTTCTTCTCACGGTCACTGGCTGCCGCCTGAAGGCGGCGTTCCGGCAGCGGTTCATGGGGAGGGGCACTTCGCATAAGCCCGAAGCTGCCGCGCCGTGCCTGCCTGTCAGCCCGAAAGCTTTCTTAAAAATGGCGTGGCTCGCGAGTCCGTTCGCCTACATCGCCATCAACACCTTGCTCGC
>JANNAO010000267.1:0-2162 GCA_031384405.1 Verrucomicrobiota bacterium
GGTGAAACCGAATTACTCGTTCTCCGGCACGACGCCTACATTTTTCTCGGCACGTATCGCGCCACAACTCGTCGGACTCGGTTTGCTCGAAGCGGTGAGCGAAAGCACCGTGATTGCGTTGGCGGATCCGAGTGATGCGAATGCAGATGGAATTTCAGGCCGCGTGCAAACCGTGCTCGATCCGCAGACCGGACAAACACGTCTCGGTCGTTTCACTCACAAGGGCGGGCGGGCGCGCGTCAGTCACCAGATTGCCGCCGCGCTCAACACGGACATGGGCGTGGTTACGACGGTTTTCCCGAAGCTCGATGGCGAATCCACGAACAGCCCAATCGAACTCTCCGCCACCGATCTCGACTTGATGACGCGCTACGTGGCGTTGCTCGGTGTTGGTGCGCGTCGCGATTTGACGAATGCCCAGGCGTTGCAGGGCGAGACGTTATTTGCCACCGCGCAGTGTATCAAGTGCCACGCGCCGACGCTGACCACGAGTCCGTATCATCCGATGACCGAGCTTCGCAGCCAGACGATTCATCCCTACACGGATTTATTGTTGCACGACATGGGCGCAGGTTTGGCGGACAACATGGGCGAAGGCGTGGCCACGGGTTCGGAGTGGCGCACGGCCCCGCTCTGGAACATCGGCCTGACGGCTGGCGTGAGTGGCGGCGAAGGGTATCTTCACGACGGTCGCGCCCGCACGCTTGAAGAAGCGATTCTCTGGCACGGCGGCGAAGCCGAGGCATCGAAGGAAGCGTTCCGCACGATGTCCGCAGCGGATCGCGCCGCGCTCATCAAGTTTTTGAAGTCGTTGTGAAACCAAGTCCAACATTCGATTTCAAAGATGTAGGGCACGACGTAAGGAGTGCTGTCGTTGAACGACTCGTTACCTCGTCGCCTACAAGTTTTGGAAGAGCGTTCTAAGACAAACCCGATTATTCTGCTATGTTTCGCCGTTCAATTCTCATGAAGAAAATAATTACAACTCTCGCAACCCTGCTGTTGGTTGGCTCTGCCAGCGCCGCCGTGACCAACTTGTTTCCGAACGGGAACTTTGATTCGCCCGCAGGCGTGGCAACTCCGTGGATCGAAGCGTTCGGTGGCGGCACGACCACTTACAGCTACCCGACCACCGGCGGCAATCCGGCTGGTTACGGTCGCATGAACAATGCGAGCGGCTGGGGCATCTGGGTGGGCCAAGCCAGCCCGACAGCCGGATACGCCATTGCTCCGCTGGGACTGGTTGCCGGGGGCAACTACAACTTCGTCATGGACATGAAAAACTTTTCGGGCACCGGTATCGGCAAACTCAAGGTTGAATGCTGGGCGGGCGGAATCAAAATTGACGAAGGCCCGGAAATCTTTGCCAGCGCGCAGTCCGGCTCTTGGGTCACCTACACATTCAACCGCACGCTCGTGGCCGGAACGACCGACATCATGATTGTGCCCGTAGCTGGCGCGGGGGCGCAGATCGGTTTTGACAACATCGGTGTGATCGTAGCGAACACACCGCTGGCTGTGTCCATCACCAGTCCGCTCAACGGCGCGGTGGTGCTTTCCAACTTCACGATTAACGCCACCGCCACCGTGGTCCCCGGCACTGTTACCAACGTCGCTTTTTACGACGGCACTGCGCTGCTTGGAAATGATCCGAGTTCCCCGTTCAGTTTCGTCGTGAACGGCGCGTCGTTGGGCGCGCACACGTTGAAAGCTGTAGCACGTGATAGCAGTGGGAACAGCGTCACGTCCTCTGTGGTCAGCATCACCGTGAGCAATCCGCCATCGCTCCCCGGCTGGGAACTTGTCTGGAACGACGAGTTCATTCAGGCCGACGGCACATCACCAGATTCCAGCAAGTGGGGATTTGACGTCGGCGGTGGTGGTTGGGGCAACAACCAGCAGGAGTACGACACGGCGCGAACCAACAACGCCCGCATCCAAGGCGGACAACTGGTGATCGAAGCGCGTCAGGAAAATTACATGGGCCGCAGTTACACTTCAGCCCGCATGTTGACCAAGGGAAAATGGTCGTGGACTTATGGACGAATGGAAGCGCGGATAAAAATCCCGCGCGGTCAGGGAATCTGGCCAGCGTTTTGGACGTTGGGTGCGAACATTGACTCCGTCGGCTGGCCCGTCTGTGGTGAGATCGACATCATGGA
>JANNAO010000278.1:0-1854 GCA_031384405.1 Verrucomicrobiota bacterium
CGAGCATTGCCCCAGCGCGTGCCTCCAGATTGGAAAAATCCACTGACCACTGGCCGCTTGCTAATTCTCTCGTGTTTTAGTGAGAAAGAACGCCGCGTCACCGCCGAACTCGCCGCCCGCCGCAACGAATTCATCGCCGCACTCGCCGATGAAGTCTGGTTCGCCCACATCACGCCGGGTGGTCAAATGGAACGGCTGGCGAAGAAGTTTCCTGTTGGGAATTACCTAAAGGCGTAGTCCCTTCTGAATCGGCTGCTAGGAGAAACTATTCCAATCCGAGAATCTGCTTCCCCGCTGGCGTGATCATCGAGTGATGCCACGGCGGATCCCAGACGATCTCGACCGTCGCATCTTCCACGCCTTCGAGATTGAGCAATTTCACCTGCGCGTCGCCAGCGATGGCCGGGCCCATGCCACAACCCGGCGCGGTCAAAGTCATCTTCACATCCACGCGTGAGCCGCCGGATTTCGCGGGTGACAACTGCATGTCATAAACCAATCCCAAGTCCACGATGTTGACCGGAATTTCAGGGTCGTAACACGAGCGCAACACTTCCCAGATTTTCTTCTCATCCACCGGGCCGCCTGCCGACAACCATTGAGGATCAACTGCCAGCCCCAACGCGTCCGCGTCTTTGCCTGCAATGCGGAACAAACCACCGGGTGCTTGCACCGTGTAGGTGCCGCCGAGCGTTTGTGTGATGTGAACTTCCGTTCCGCTCGTGAGCGTGTCGTTCGTGCCAGCAGGAATGCGGACGACAGCGCAATCGCGTGTGAGTTGAACCGTTGAGGGTGAATTCATGTGTTGTGTGATTTAAAGTCCGTCAAGTGTGGCGCGAATCAGTGATTCCGGCACGCTCTGACCCCAGACGACTTTGCCGATGCGTTTCGCGAGAACAAATTTGATTTCACCTGCGCTCACTTTCTTGTCGAGCTTCATCGCGGCAAACAACTTTGTGCGCTGGGCCGAGTTGAGCGTAACGGTGGTCGGGAGTCCGGCGCATTTGAACAAGTTGGCGATGCGCATCACGTCCTTCTCCGGCAGGCCGGTTAACTGCGCAGATAATTTTGCCGCCGCAATCTGCCCGATGGAGATCGCCTCTCCATGCAGATATTTGCCGTAACTGGAGATGGCTTCCAAGCCGTGGCCGATGGTGTGGCCGAAATTCAAGATCGCGCGCAGACCGCTTTCCGTTTCGTCCTGACCGACAACTTCCGCCTTGATCTCGCAACAGCGCGCGATGATTTCGCCGAGCGGCTTGGATTCGCGACGAAGCAGCTTGGGCATGTCCCGCTCCAATCGCGCGAACAACGTCGCGTCGTAGATGATGCCGTATTTGATGACCTCGGCCAGACCCGCGCGATATTCCCGCGTGGGCAACGTGGCCAACGCATCGAGATCGCACAGAACGAGCTTGGGTTGATAGAACGCGCCGACGAGATTTTTTCCCGCCTTCAAGTTCACGCCAACTTTCCCGCCAACCGAACTATCCACATGCGCGAGCAACGTGGTCGGTGCTTGCACGAACGGAATGCCGCGCAGATAACTCGCCGCCACGAAACCCGCGAGATCGCCCACCACGCCGCCGCCAAGCGCGACGATGAATGATTTGCGTTCCAACCGATGCGACGCGAGCCGGTCGTAGCAACTCTGCACAGTCTTGAGACTCTTCGCGGTTTCACCGGCGGGCACGATCACGAGCGATGGTTCAAAGCCCGCGCGCAGAAGAGAAGTGTAAGCGGGCTTGGCATATTCGCGACCGACGTTGGTGTCGGTGATGATGGCGCAGCGGTTGCCGAGTTTGAGACGCGCGCATTCCGCGCCCAACCTGCCAAGCAAGCCGGAGCTGATCT
>JANNAO010000281.1:0-5264 GCA_031384405.1 Verrucomicrobiota bacterium
CTCCGGCGTGCGATCAATCGTCCAGATGACACCGCCGTTCCAATAGCATGAGCCGTGGACGATCTCGCCGAGCGCACCGTCCTGGATGCGCTTGATGCACTCGTTGTAACTCTTGAGATGACGGCGTTGTGTGCCGGAGACGATGCCGAGATTCTTTTGCTTCGCCAGTTTGCCAGCCTCCATCACGATGCGAACGCCCGGCCCGTCCACGGCGCAGGGTTTCTCGATGAAACAATTCTTACCCGCTTGAACCGCAGCCATGAGATGCGTTGGGCGGAAGTGCGGCGGCGTGGCGAGGATGACGTAATTGATCTCCGGGATGGCGAGCAACTTCTTGTAGCCATCGAAACCGGTGAAACAATTTTCTTCCGGCACATTCACGCCGACAGCACCGAGGTTCTTGCGACAATTCGCCATGCGATCCGGGAAAACGTCCGCGAGCGCCACGACACTGATGTTTGATTTGGATGCCTTCGCGCCAGCTTGGATGTCTTCGGTGTGATAACCGGATTTGGGATAGACCACTTTCGTCTCCACGCCCAGCGCATTGAGTATCGCGCCGCTGCCGCGCCCGCCGCAACCGATGACGCCCACGCGGATGGGATCATCCGGCGCCGCGTGGCTGGTGACGACGAATGGGAAGCTGCTGACCGCCGCCGCGCCCGCAGCGGCGAGCGAGGAGTTTTTCAGGAACGAGCGACGCGACAGAGCGGGGGATTGATCCGGTTGAGAATGGTTTGTGTTCATGGTGAGCCGAGTGTGGCGCGAAGGGGCGCGGATGGGAAATAAAAATTGAAAGGAAGGGAAACATCCAACAGCCAACGCTCAACGCTCAACATCGAACGACGAAGGGCGACCTATCCAAAACCGCCATGTTTTGGAGGTGTTCAGCCGGACGGAAGTTTGATGTGAATCAGAAGTTTACAGCCTGTCTCCGTATTCGGCTGCGCCGTCTTGATCCTCAAAGCACTGGAAGCATCACGACCACCAACCACAACAGACACGCAATGAATCCAAGCGACGCAACAATCCGGTAACGACTCCACGAGCATAGACAGACCACGAATACCGCCGCCATCAAAACGGCGCAAACAGGAGAAATCCCCACCGGCCCGGTCGGGCCAAAAGAACCGGCCGGTTGCCAAAGCCCAAAGCTCAGATAAGCGGCTGGAACGAGAATAAAGAGAGCCGCACGTAGAACTCTGGATGGTAAAGATTCTGTCATGTCATCAAATGACCCAACTACCCAAATTCAGCGACGCCGGCCACGAGGCGTGCCGATTGCAACCGAGTCGGACCGCCGCTGCGAGCGAGGAGCTTTTCAAAAACGAGCGACGCGAAAGAGCCGGGGATTGATCCGGTTGAGAAAAGTTTGTGTTCATGTTGAGCCGAGTGTGGCGCGAAGCGGCGCGGATGGGAAATAAAAATTGAAAGGAAGGGAAACATCTCAATGTTTGGCGGGCAGAATGTGAGTTGGCCGCAACCTGGAGGGTTGCCAGAAATTAGCCGGGGGTTGAGGAGAACCGCGTTGCGGGACGACGACACCCCCGGAAGACGAGGGATGTTTCACGACCTAGGAGAGGTCGCAGAGATTCTGGCATCCCTTCAGGATGCATTTTTCTCCGCTGTATTCCGGGGGTGTCGCTCCCGTTGGTCGCTCAACCACCGGCTAATTTCTGGCATCGCGCTGCGATGCTCAAAGAGCAGCTTCGTTGGATTTCCTAAAAACCGAGATGCCCGTCAACGCTCACCGTTGACCATCCAAAGCGACCATTGAAACGTTGCTCCTTTCTGGAGCGTGTTGGGTCGGACGGAAGTTTGTGTGGGTCGGAAATTTTCAGCAAATCTCCGTATCAGGCCGAAACCTTCGAGCAGTAAGTATGGCGAAGCCAACGGCGACGAGTGCCCAAGCCGAAGGCTCAGGAACAACCGTGATGGTGAACTGCCCACCTGAATCTACCTGCTGGGCGGTAGCTGAATTTATGAGGGAGGGAGAAGAAATCCCAACCAGGTAGTACTGCCCCAAGGACGATCCCGGATCTCCTTCCGCAAATGAATCTCTACCAACATCCAATATGCCCATCAAATTCGTTGAGACTGTATCGAAACTGAACTCTAAGAATTTATAAGTCACAATGTTGTTTGAGATATTCGGCGTCGAATACACCGGGGTTAAGGAAGACGGTAAAAAGAACTCTACGGATAACGAATTGATTCCTTGGTTGGTTGGTTGGCAGTCCGCCAAAAGGGCCGCCGCCTTGAGCTGAAACCAAAGCAAACGAGGCATCATAGTTCATCGAAATCGTCGCACGATAGCCTCCATTGCCTTGCCAATTAATGATTGCGCTTTGCGCGCCCGTGTCTGCACGGCTCACAAACAGGACGCTTGTTACTACGAAAATGAGAATCGTGGTGGTTTTCATATTTATTGTTGTCGTTCGTGGTTAAGGTTCTCGGCACGCCTAATTTCAACTAGGCAATGCGTTTTACAGCCTATCTGGTTCATGGGTTTGACTGTATTCCGAATATTAAAACTGTCCAGCCTGCTTTTGCGGGTGAAACAAACGAGGAAAATTAACCGCTGATCTTCACTCATCTTCGCTGATGATTTTTTGAATTGGGTGGTTTTCAAAATTCCAGCACCGGAGGTGCGACAGAAGGTAGCCCACGGCGCAAGCCGTGGGAAACGCAGCCAAAACCCACAAGCCCCGGAGGGGCGAAAGAAACATGGAACAACCAAGAATCTATCGCCCCTCTGGGGCTTGGTATTTCAACATCTCAACCCACGGCTCGCGCCGTGGGCTATCTTCTGACGCTGCTCCGCAGCTTCGGCTTTCCACTCAGAAAGCAAAACAGGCGTGACCTCGCGGCCACGCCTGTTTCTAGTTTCCAGCCTTACGCCGGAGTTGAATTACTTCTTTGCCTTCTTCGCGCCGGGTGTCGGCACGGTCTGGATGGTTTGCAGGATGCGGCCAGCGATCTTGTAGGGGTCGCCTTGGGAGTTCGGACGGCGATCTTCGAGGTACCCCTTGTAGTCGTTGTTCACGAAGCTGTGCGGGACGCGCACGGACGCGCCACGGTTCGCGATGCCGTAGTTGAATTTATCAATGGACTGCGTTTCATGCAGGCCAGTTAGCCGGAGATGATTGTCCGGGCCATACACGGCGATGTGTTCGTTCTTGTATTTGTCGAACGCCGCCATGAGTGACTCGAAGTATTCTTTGCCGCCAGTTTCGCGCATAAACGTGGTGGAGAAGTTCGCGTGCATTCCCGATCCGTTCCAATCCACGTCTTTGCCGAGGGGCTTGCAATGAAAGTTCACATCCACGCCGTATTGTTCGCAGAGGCGCATGAGGAAATAACGGGCGACCCAAACCTGATCAGCGCAGTTCTTAGAACCTTTGCCGAAGATCTGGAATTCCCACTGGCCTTTGGCGACTTCAGCGTTGATGCCTTCGTGGTTGATGCCAGCGTCGAGGCAGAGGTCGAGATGCTTCTCAACGATCTCACGAGCGATGCAACCCACAGCGTCATAACCGACACCGGTGTAATACAAGCCTTGCGGATACGGATAACCGACATCGGGGAAGCCGAGGGGTTTGCCGTTCTTGTAGAGGAAATATTCCTGCTCGAAACCGAACCACGCGCCGGGATCATCAGGGATGTTCGCGCGACCATTGCTCGGATGCGGGGTCTTGCCATCCGGCATCATGACTTCGCACATGACGATTGCGCCATTCTTGCGGGTGCTGTCGGGATAGATTGCCACAGGCTTGAGCATACAGTCGGAACTGCGGCCTTCGGCCTGACGCGTGGAGCTACCGTCGAAACCCCACATCGGGAGTTGTTCGAGTTTGGGGAAGCTGGCGAATTCTTTGATCTGTGTTTTGCCGCGGAGGTTGGCGACGGGTTCGTAACCGTCGAGCCAGAGGTATTCTAATTTGTATTTGGCCATGTGCGTGGTTGTTGTTTGTTCGTGTCTGTGAATCAGGTTTAGTGCGACGGTGCCGACGTGCGAACACGTCCGGCTCGGTCAACGGTTCGATATTTCAGCAGGGTCAGTGCCGCACCGCAAGATTTTTGCTGGCACAGAACGCATGAGTGTATTTCACCCGCTGCCTGCAAGGGTTTCATGGGCCAAAAAGTTATTCACAGCGCGAACGTCTCAGCATCCGAGCGTGGGGTGTGCTGTGGAAAAATGACCGCGCTGTTCAAAACAACGCCGTAGTTTTTGCCGGAAAGATTCGTAAAAAACCGAGTGGCAACTTTCATCTGCTCGGCCTTTGTGTGAGCGACTTGATTGCGCGGGTTGAATGGACGGTGAAATCAGAACTCGTCAGTCGGCCACACATCCAAAAAAAAACCGCCCCGTTTCACAGGGCGGCTGAAATGATTTGTCGGCGATCAACGTCCGCGACGCTTGACCTTGAGTTGCGCCAGTGAGTGGGCGAGTGCCGCGCTGACGTTGGCGACTTCTTCGTCGTCCAACTTTTCTCCGAGGCGTGCTTCGGCGCGTTTGCGGGCTTCCTCAGCTTTTGCTTCGTCAATGTTCTCAGCCTTGATGGCCATGTCCGTGAGGATCGCAACCTTCTCAGCAGTGATTTCAACGAACCCTTCGCCGACTGCAAGGAAGTAATCCTGGCTGCCCTTGCGCACGCCGACTTCGCCAGCGGTGAGCTGGGTGATGAGCGGAACGTGCATCGGGAAGACGCCCATCTCGCCCTCGATGCCGGGCAGCGTGACCATGTCCACGTCTTCGGAATAGACTTTAGCTTCCGGCGTGACGATCTCTAGTTTCAGCGTGGCCATTTTTTGTCTGAGTTAAATCAGTGATTGGTTAAATTGTTAAATGAGTTTCGCGTTACGACGATTTAACTCATTTAACCAGTTACTCACTTACTCTCTTTGATCTCGTCAATGCCGCCCTTCATGTAGAAGTTCACTTCGTTGACGTCGTCGTGTTTGCCTTCGAGGATTTCCTTGAAGCCGCGCACGGTTTCCGCCACGGGCACCTGCTTGCCTTCGATGCCGGTGAAAATCTGCGCCACAGTGAATGGCTGCGAGAGGAAGCGTTGAATCTTGCGCGCGCGCAACACGGTGGTCTTGTCGTCGGGCGAAAGTTCGTCCATGCCCAAGATCGCGATGATGTCCTGCAAATCTTTGTAGCGTTGCAGAATCTTCTGCACGCCGCGCGCCACGTCGTAATGTTCCTGACCGACGACGTCAGCGGACAAAGCGCGGGAGCTGGACGCGAGCGGATCAAC
>JANNAO010000290.1:0-5405 GCA_031384405.1 Verrucomicrobiota bacterium
CAAGCTCATGCTCACGCACGGCGATTTGCGGCACGTCGGAGGCATTTATGATTTGGACAAGGAGTTTGGCATCGGCGAGGCGGTTGCGAGTTCGTTTCGATTTCGCTCCGTGGCTTACCGCCGCATCTTTACTGACCTGCAACGCGAGCCGAGCCGCCTTCGCACCGTGCATCGCGGCGATACTGTCGGTCCTTGGCGCGTCCTGCATCCGACTGCAACCGATGATGCCACTCAAGCCGATGATGGATCGCTCGTGATCGCCGGAGAGTTCAACGGCACACGCATCCTCCTGCTCTCCGATCTCGGACGCATCGGGCAGAATCAATTATTTGATCGCACGCCAGACTTGCGGGCAGACATCGTCGTCACGGGCATCCCCACGCAATCTGAACCCATCAGCGATGCGTTGCTCGACGCCATCCGACCGCGCGTCATCATCGTGGCCGACCCTGAAATCCCCGCCACCGAACGTGCGAAACTCCAGCTTCAAGAACGCCTCGCGCTCCGCAACATTCCCGTCCTCTACACACGCACCACTGGAGCGATCACGATTTTACTGACGCCAAACGATCGTGTGATTCAACCGATGAAAGCTCCTGCGATTTATTTGCCGATGCACAACAGTCCACAGCCGCCGTGATTTTTGCAGAGCGGAAATCTCCTCATCTGTTATCATAAATCCTGATGGCGCACCTCGACAAAACTGGAACTCCGTTCACCGCCGGCCAGCGGGTGTTTGAGCGTTACTACCTCAAACGCACTCTCGGTCAGGGCGGCATGGCGTCCGTGTGGTTGGCTCAAGATCGCGTGCACGAACGACTCGTCGCGCTCAAATTTCTCCCAGCCCATCTCGCGACGGATGAAAAGGAAATCGAACGCCTCAAGATTGAGGCCTCACGCAGCCCGCACCTCGCGCATCCGAACATCGTTCAGGTGTTTGATTTTCATCACGGCAATCACGGCGTGGCTGTGGCGATGGAATACGTGGAAGGCTGGTCGCTCTGGGCGATGCGCGTGGACAAACCGGGACAACGTTTTCTCATCCAAGAAGTCGAGCCGTGGGTTCGCGAGCTTTGCAGTGCGCTCGATCACATCCACACCATCGGCATCGTTCACCGCGATGTGAAGCCCGACAATCTCATCCTCGACGCGCGAGGCAAACTCAAGCTCGCGGACTTCGGCCTGTCACGCGCCATCAATCCCGATCTGCCGGACGTGGGCTATCATCGCATCGTCGGCACGGATTTTTACATGAGCCCGCAACAGTGGACGGGCGACGCGCCCGCCGTGACCGACGATGTTTATTCCGTCGGCGCGACGATCTACGAACTTCTGACCGGTAAACCTCCGTTCCACGACGGCGACATCTTCAAGCAACTGTTTGAAGTGATTCCGCCTACTGTGAACGAGCGGCTCGTCGAACTCGGCGTGAAGAAACTCCGCGTGCCCAAAGAGTGGGATGAAACCATCGCGGCCTGTCTGGACAAAGACGCGAGCCGCCGTCCCGCCAGCGTGCAGGAAGTGGCGGTGCGCCTGGGGTTGCAACCTGCATGAACTTGACCAACTAATCCGCGCTGGGCTTCGCTGATGCAAACACAGTTCGCGCGGATCGGTTTTTGCTCGTCAGATGAGTTAAGTTTTTCCACCACGATGTCAGGATTTATTTCATCTTAGCCTTGACAGTCGGCCTGTTAAAAAGCGGAATAAGCCCCGAATTATCCCGGTCAGCTTGTTCTAGTGCCGTTGTGTCAACGGCGCAGCTCGGGGAGTTCGGGTTTGGACATGAAAAAAATCAATGTTGCCATCGTCGGTCTTGGGTTCGGAGCGGAGTTCATCCCGCTCTGGCAGAAACATCCTCACGCGACCTGTTACGCCATCTGTCAGCGCGACCCCAAAAAGCTCAAAGCCATCGGTGATTATTTCGGGGTGGATGTGCGCTATGACGATTTCGCTGCGTTGCTCAAAGATAAGAATGTGGATGTGATCCACATCAACTCGCCGATTCCCGATCACGCTTGGATGAGCATCGCCGCGCTCAAGGCGGGCAAACACGTCGCCTGCACCGTGCCGATGGCGACGAACATCGCTGATTGCAAAAAGATCGTGGACCTCGTGAAGAAGACCGGGCTGACGTACATGATGATGGAGACGGTGGTGTATGCCCGCGAGTATCTGTTCATGAAGGAGCTGCTCGATGATGGCAAGCTGGGCAAACTTCAATTCGTGCAGGCGAGCCATCAGCAAGACATGGACGGCTGGCCGAATTATTGGCCGGGTCTGCCGCCGATGTGGTATGCGACACATTGCGTCGGGCCGGTGGCGGGATTGATCGGCAAACCGGCGGAATACGTTTCGTGTTTTGGATCGGGAACTGTCCGCAAGGAATTGCAAAAACATTACGGCTCGCCGTTTGCCGTCGAGACGGCGCACATCAAGTTCGCCAAGACGGATGTCAGCGCACGGATCATACGCTCGTTGTTCGACACCGCGCGGCAGTATCGAGAGAGCATTGATGTGTATGGCGACAAAGCGTCCGTCGAGTGGCCGCTGGTGGAGCATGAGCCGTTGGTGATGCACACGGCGAAATTGCCTGAACCAAAAATTCCGAAGGCCGTCGCGTGCCCGGATTTTGCCAAGCGACTTCCCAAGAGCATCGCCAAATACACGAAGCAAGGCGTCTATGATTCGAGCAAGAAGACGCATCTGAGCTTCACGCAAGGCAGCGGCCACGGTGGAAGCCATCCGCATCTCGTGCATGAATTCGCAATGTCGTTGGTGGAAAAACGCGAACCGTTTCCCAACGCCAAACAATCCGCCAACTGGACGTGCGTCGGCCTGTGCGCCCACGAATCCGCATTGAAAGGCGGCGCGATCGTAAAATTACCAGCATTCACACTTTGACCTAATGCCTCTTAAAAATTCCAGCAAAGTCCGCAGGCCGTGTACAACGGAGCACCGGTCTGTGACCGGCTTTGGGCGTCACCCCTGTGTTGGCAATGAACAATGCGGTTCACTGACCGGCGCTCCTAGCACGGTGGAATTTTCGGATGGCTTCACACTTTGACCAGTAATCAACAACCAACCAAGTAGTCACATCGCTAAATAACTATGAACATAAAAAAAGACGGTATCGCACCAAACTCAGCACGGCTCTTATGGGCGGGCTTCATGGCCATCTTCGCAGCCGGAGCTGGCTTCGCGTTGCGCGGTGGCATTTTCGACAACTGGGGCAGTGAGTTCGGCTTCACGGCCACGCAACTCGGCGCCATCGGCGGCGCGGGCTTCACGGGATTCTGTTTCGGCATCATCATCGGCGGCATCGTCTGCGACAAGATCGGTTACACCAAGCTCGTGATCGCAGCGTTTGCGTTGCACGTCATCTCGGCGGTCGTCACGTTTGGTGCTTCAACTCCTGCGAATGCGTATCAGTTTTTGACGATTGGCATGTTCATCTTCGCCTTCGCCAACGGCACGTTGGAAGCTGTGGCGAATCCGCTGGTCGCCACTTTGTTTCCCAACAACCGCACGCATTACCTGAACATCCTGCACGCCTCATGGCCGCTGGGAATGATCTTTGGCGCGCTGGTCGGTTGGGTTTTGGACGACAAGATGCAGGTCAGTTGGAAGATTCAACTCTCGCTCTATCTGATCCCGACGTTGATCTATGGCTTCATGTTCTTCGGACAAAAAATGCCCAAGTCGGAAGCGTCTGAAAAAGGCAGCAGCCTTGGAGAGATGTTCAAGGACGTGGGAATACTCGGCGCACTGGTCGTGTGTTATCTGCTCTCGATCTTCTTCGCGGACAATCTCGGTTTCCCGCCCGCTGCGGCATACGGTCTCGCGGGTGCATTACTGATCGCTGTCGGAGTGATGACCAAGTTCT
This sequence comes from Verrucomicrobiota bacterium, assembly GCA_031384405.1. Taxonomy (GTDB): domain Bacteria; phylum Verrucomicrobiota; class Verrucomicrobiia; order Limisphaerales; family JADLHS01; genus JADLHS01. Next base: position 3,884 of record JANNAO010000290.1, read on the forward strand.
CTCTCGGCTCGGTCTTGTTGTTCTTCCTGTTCATCGCTCATGCGATGGTAGGTGCTGTCGAACTCGGCACGGACGGTTGGATTCAAAACATCACCGGCAACTTGTTCACGTCTGAGCAAGGCAAGGCACTCTTCCTCTGGACATCGCTGATCATGTTCGCGCTGCGGTTCTGCGCTGATTTCATCGAGAAGAAACTCAAGATTTCTCCCATCGGCTTGCTGTTGATCTGCTCGATTCTAGCCTGCGTCGGACTGACCGTCGCAAGCACCATGCAGACTTTTGGTGCGGCACTCTTCGCGCTCGGCATCTACGCGGTGGGCAAGACGTTCTTCTGGCCGACGATGTTGGCTGTGGCTTCGGATCGTTTCCCGCGCACGGGTGCCGTCGCGATCTCCATCATGGGCGGCATCGGGATGTTGTCCGCCGGTTTGATCGGCGGGCCTGGTCTCGGTTACGCCAAAGACCGTTTCTCTGCGGACACGTTGAAAACGACTGACGCGGCACTTTACGAGCAGGTCAAAGCCGAGAAACCGTCGAAGTTCCAGTTCTTCAGCGAAGTGAACGCCATTGACGGCGCCAAGCTGGCCGAAGCGCAAAAAGTGAAAGCAGAAGAACGCACGCCGGCGCAGAAAGCCATCGTGGATTCGAGCATCACCGGTGATCGTCGCACGCTCAAGGCGGATGCCTTCATCCCGGCGACCATGGCACTCATCTATCTGCTGATGCTGATTTATTTCAAGACCATCGGCGGTTACAAGACAGTGCATCTGGACGGCACGACTGCTGCAAAACAGCATTGAAGCCGGTTGTAGTTTCACGTCGAAAGGGCGGCTCTGCCGAGCCGCCCTTTCAATTTTTTGTTTCAAGGGATCAAACCTCCCCGTCACTGTGTGGCCCGAAATGACCACAGACAAACATCAAGCCGATTGAATAGCATCTGATTTTGATCCGTAGTTAATAACGCAGAAACAACCGAACGCATTATGCCGAACCCTTGGACTGGAAAAGGTAATCCTTACACACGCAAAGAAGTTCGCGACCGCTTGATGAGCACCATCAAGAGGGGCGACGCCATCATCGCCGCCGGTGCGGGCACCGGGATCAGCGCCAAATTCATCGAGCGCGGTGGTGCTGATCTCATCATCATCTACAACTCCGGTCGCTTCCGCATGATGGGCCACGGCTCGACGTGCGGGCTGATGGCTTATGGCGACGCCAATGCCATCGCGATGGAGATCGGCGAGTACGAAGTGTTGCCCGTGGTGGAGGAAGTGCCGGTGATCTGCGGTGTTCACGCCACTGATCCGCGCCGCCGCATGTGGCACTGGCTTGGCAAGGTGAAGGAGATGGGGTTCAGTGGCGTGAATAATTTCCCGACGCATACGATCGTGGATGGACACTTTCGCGGCGTGCTCGAGGAAACTGGCATGAGTGTGAAGAAGGAATATGAGATGGTCGCGCTCGCGCGGAAGATGGACTTGTTTTCCGTCGTCTATGTCGCCACGACGGAGGACGCGGTTGA
>JANNAO010000308.1:0-3638 GCA_031384405.1 Verrucomicrobiota bacterium
GCGCGGGCGATGGCGGCGCGTTTCCTCATGCCGCCGGAGAGTTCGCCGGGCAACTTATCTTCCGTGCCCTTGAGCCCCACGACTTCGAGTTTGTCCAAAACGATCTTACGGATTTCGTCGGGTGACTTGAGCCGGTGTTCGCTGAGATAAAGTCCGACGTTTTCGCCGACGGAAAGAGAATTGAGCAACGCGCCGGATTGGAAGACAAGCGCCATGCGGTATTTACTGGCGACATCGGTGGAGTGAACGGACTCGCCGTTGACGAGAATCTCACCTGCGTCCGGGGCTTCGAGGCCGATGATGTGGCGGAGCAACACGCTCTTGCCGCTACCGCTCGCGCCCATGATGACGAAGATTTCGCCGGGGCGCACTTCGAGGTCAATGCCCTTGAGCACTTCCTGCGTGCCGTAGCTGCGGCGGATGCCGCGCACTTGCACGCTGACGCCGTGATGAGTTGTGCCGTTGTCGTTCATCAGTGGAGTAGAAGCCGGGTGAGGACGTAGTCGAACAGCACGATCAGCACGATGGAGTTGACGACGGCTTTGGTGACGGAACGTCCGATGCCGCGCGGGCCGCCGCGTGTGGTCAATCCTTGATGGCAGGAAACCACTCCGATGATCCACGCGAAGCAAAAGCTTTTGAACACGCCATGCACCACTTCGCCGATGCCGACGATGTTTTTCATGTTCTCGAAGAACGACTCCATCGGCACATCAATCTGCGTTGTGATTTGCGCGACGACCGCGCCACCGAGCCAGCCGACGAGGATCGCGAAGGTGACTAGCATGGGTAGCGCGATGGTGATGGCAACGAGGCGCGGCATCACAAGATAGTTCACGATATTTATGTTCATCGTGCGCAACGCATCAATCTCCTGATACACACGCATCGAACCGATCTCTGCGGCGAACGCCGAGCCGATGCGTCCGGCGATGAGGATGGACATCATGATCGGCGCGAGTTCCTTGGCCATCGAGATGCCGACGAGTCCGCCGATGGCGCTGTGCAGCCCGCGTTCCGCCAGCACGGGGCCGGTCTGCAACGCGATGACGCCGCCCAGGAAGAATGACAGCACCGCGACCATGAGCAGGCTGGCGTTGCCAATCTCATGGAACTCTTCAAGCACCTTGGCGCGTTGACGCCAGATCAGCGGCAACGCAAGCACCGTGCGCCAAAAGAGGAGCACTATTTCACCGATGTTCTGGAACATGATCGGAAACGTTACTGGAATTCTTCAGCGGAAGATAAAACAGCCGCCAGCTTTGTTTTTCAGCACTGGATTCATACTGGATTAAACCAAACAGGAGCGAGCCTTTTCTCGTTGTTGGCGATGTTTCACGACGATACAGATTCCAGAACAACGACTGACTCGCCTCGCCGGTGCGCGGATTGTTTTCAGAACGCCACACGCTCCAGAGCGGCGACCAGTTGCGCTCAATGCTTTTGCTCGCGGGCACGAACGGTTCGAGCGGCGCGAGGATTTGGAGGCGTGAGTTGCCATTGTAGTCGGTGCGATGCGTGAACAGCGGCCAGAGATCGGTGCGCGTTTTCATCTCTTTCGTTTCCTTGTTCGTCTCCTCGGTTCGAGAATAGAGGAACAGCAGGACGCGAGTGCGTTCGCGATTGAGCAACGTGCCGCGTTTGGCGTTGAACTTGTAGAGCGGCCACAGGTAGAAATTACTTTCAAGCCCTGCGTTTTCTGCCTGACCAAACAACGGCCACACGCGGTTGATGGTTTTCCCTTCGCCACGCGTGAAGACGATGATCGGCCAGGGGAAACCAACCTCGCGATATTTTCGCGCGCGGTCCTCAGTGATCGTCAGGCCGAGTGGCGGGAAATAGCTCGTCGAATCGCGCGCAGGCGAACGGAACTGGCGATAGATCGGGAACACGAGCAGATCGCTCTCCTCGTTTGTGCTGCCGATGCCGCGTTGCATCTGCGAATAGATCGGCCAGAGATAAAAGTTTTTGTCGTGGCCGAAACTGGTTTCCAGATCGCCCCAGTCGTTCGTCTTGGTGGTGATCTCTTTGTGTTCACGCCCGATCAGCGGCCAAAGTTGCCAGCCGAACAACCCCTCGCCGTAGCGCAGATGAAAGAACGGATACGCATAATTGTAAGTGGTCACATCGCCGCGCCGCGAACTGAGCCAACTGCTGCCGAGCGACAGGAACGGATCGTTCGGCAACGGACTGGCCGAAGGACGGCGGATGGACTTGATGTAAAGCGGCCAAAGCGCGAAATCAATCTCGCTGCGGAACGCGCGGTTCTTGAGATGGCCGTAGATGGGAAACAGGGCGGTGTAATTCTGATCCTTGTCCGCCGAGCGTTGCTGAAAGTAGAACGGAAACAACGTAAAGCGATGCCGCGCGTTTCCGGATTGAAATTGACCGCCGGAAAAACTGAGGAGTTGAAAGAGATGCCAGCGGTATTCCGCGCCAGCGCGGTTGTAGGTCAGAAACGGATAAAGAACGTCGTATTCCTCCGAGTCAGCATCCGTGACCGATTGCGAAAAGAACGGCGGGATGGCCCAGAGTTTTTCCAACTCCGTCCGCTGGCGATAATAAAACGGACCAAAGGCTTCCGTGCGCCAGCCGGATTCCAGCGTGAGCGGATGGGAATCAAACAGAAACCCGGCGTGCGTCCCGGATTCAGCGGCGCGAGTGACAGACAGAGCGGTGATGAGGATCAATCCCACCGCGATCCAGTGAAGAAATCCGCTGGTGGGGCGAGCGTCCTCGCGAGCCGGCTCGTCAGTAGCCTCGCCCCACCAGAATAATTTAGCGCGCACGGAGTGACGCGCCCTACCAGCCACACCCATCGTCACCGAACCGCAACATTGACTTCGTCCGGTGGTCATATAGGCTGGCATTCCACTCGAGGCGCAGCCTCAGTGAGAGGTTTTTCACCTCGGTTCCTCACGACCCAGTGACGGCTGTGCATTGCCGCTACTGGGTCGTTTTGTTTTTGAGAATTGCTCATCCGCATCGCTTCCTTCAGGTGCTCCGTCTATCAGCTATCAACTAAAATCTATCAACTCACCTGCTCCACCGACACCGCCGTGCCGTAACAGATCACCTCGGTGATGCCGTTGCCGATCTCCGTCGCGTCGTAACGCACACCGATGACGGCGTTCGCGCCCGCCTTGCCCGCGTCCGAGAGCATCTGATTGAACGCATCCTCCCGCGCGCGCTCGCACAACTCCGTGTAGAGCGTGATGTTCCCGCCGAACAAACTCTGGATGCTCGCGCCGATGTTGCCGATGATCGAACGTGAACGCACCACGATGCCGCGCACCACGCCGTATGATTTCGTGATGCGAAATCCTGGCAGTTCAAACGCGGTCGTCGTGAGAGAATGGGCCTGACTCATGTGCTGCTGATTGAATACAAAAACCGGGATACGAGAAAGTTTCTTTTGTCTGAAGCGGCCCGACCAGTCTGAACCAATAGCTTTGTCACCGGAATCGAGCTGAAACTGATGCAGTCACGTTCAACCTAAAAAGTCTCGGAGTTAGCACCGCCTGCCTGGTTCATCTCAAGCCGCCTTGCGCCGAATGGAGAACACTGCGATGCCAGCCAGCAACACTCCGAGAAGAATGCCGGCAAGACTCACGTATAGACTTCCGGTCGGCGGTTGG
>JANNAO010000518.1:0-2360 GCA_031384405.1 Verrucomicrobiota bacterium
GTCCCACGCGACCGCTGGCGGATTCGGCGGGGTCGCATCCGTTTCGCGCGTTGCGCTTCGCGCGCACGGACAAATTATTCCGGCGCACGCTCGTCTGCTGGATGCTGATGGGGTTTGCGAATCTGATGATGCTGCCGATGCGCATCGAGTATCTGGGCAATTCCAAATACCAGCTCGGCCTGAGCCTGACGATGATCGCGCTGTTGACCGGGGTGATTCCGAATGTGGCGCGGCTGATCCTCAGTCCGGTGTGGGGCTGGCTGTTCGACCGCATGAATTTCTTCGTGCTACGCATCCTGCTCAACACCGGGTTCGCGCTCGGCATGTTGTCCTTCTTTGGCGGCAATGATTTCGCATGGCTCATCGTCGGCGCGATCATCTACGGAATCTCCAACGCGGGCGGCGACGTGGCGTGGAGTTTGTGGGTGACGAAATTCGCGCCACCCGAACGCGTGGCGGACTACATGAGCGTCCACACATTCTTCACCGGACTGCGCGGCGTGATCGCGCCCGTGGTGGCGTTTCAACTCATCGCCCACTATTCAGTGTCCGCGATCAGTTGGCTCGGCGCGGGAATGATCTTTGTCGCCACGCTGATCTTGATCCCAGAGATCAAATCCGGTCGCGGCGCAAAGCGAGCGACGGCGTTGACGGAAGAAGTTTCGGAGTGAATCCAAGTTCAGAAGCGCGCACTTGCTGTTCTCCATTAGTTGCCTTAGCATTGGGTCATGGGATACGCGCTCGCAAAAGAACAACAACGTTATGTTTCCAGCCTGGTCAAGTCAGGCCGGTTCAACAATCAGAGCGAAGCCGTCCGCGAAGCGATTCGGCGGATGCAGGCACAGGAAACTGAATACCTCACACCGCCTCCTCTCACGCCCGCCCAGGTCGAATCCATCTACGGAAAACAGGACAAGCAGGAGAAAGTTGTCGGCCTCGCGGTTTTTCGCGCGGTGCGATCTGCCGCGCGGAAAGGGGCAAAGCCGTGAATGCCTAGGATGTTTTCGAGGCGGACTTGGGCTGGGGTAATCATCCAGTGGTCATCGTGTCACACCCGGCGCGGGCTTCCAGAAAAGATTTTGTCGAAGTCCTGGATTGTTCATCGCAGAGAGCTGCCCGCTTGCCTCTTGAACACGAAGTCATCTTGGACAAGTCCGACGGGATGGACTGGCAGACATTTTGCAAGTGCGATTTGATTTTCGCCGTCCCTCGCAGCGAGTTAAAAAACTGGCGTGGCAGCGTGGCTTTGGAACGTCGTCGCCAGATCGTGCGGACGATGATTGAATCACACGGCTGGAACGCTCTCTGAAACCCATGCTGTGAATAACTTTCAAAGGAATTATTTGCAAAACAGCGGGCTTGGCATAATGTGCGCCCGGAATGGAATCCAGCTTGTAGAGAAGTTTCCGACGGAAGTGGTTGTTTGGCGCTCCCAGTAAAGTTCCCAGTTTGTCAATTGATGAATCGCTCACACAGCGATTTTTAGGTCATCTTGAGATAGGGGTTTTCCTGATACAGCGATCCAATGGCCTCCTTTGTTACGAAAATCAAAGTCTCTCTCCAGACCACAAAACAAACAAACAAAAGATAGTCCCCCATGAAAACCATCCTGCTAAAATCCAAAACGTTGGCCAGTTGCCTTGTTGCGACCTTGATCGCCACCGGCTGTGCCAGCACTAACTATTCTGAAAACGAACCCGTCGCGGCACCCGCGCCAGCACCCGTGGCAGCCACCGCTCCCAAACCTGCGCCCGCACCCGCTCCTGCTGCTGCGCCCGTAGCGGCGGTGAAGACCGGCTGTTCCGAATCCACGGGGGGATTGATCCGCCTAGCCAAAACGATGCCTGCGGAAGCCAGCCTCGGTGCTGAATTTGTTTCCGAATTAACCATCACAGCCCAAGGTTGCGCGGCCAATGTGGTCGTGCGCGACACCCTCCCCGCCGGAGCGTCCTACGTGAAGAGCGAACCCGCCGCCACCGTGGAAGGCAACCAACTCGTTTGGAACATCGGCAACATGGATGCCGGACAAACCATCAAAGGCAAAGTCGTCTTGAAAGCCGACAAAGAAGGCACACTCGTCAATTGCGCCACCGTCTCCGCCGATCCGCGTGTTTGCGCCCAGACCCTCGTCGGCAAGCCGGTCATCACGATTGACAAGAAAGGCCCTGAGACAGCGATCCTCGGTCAGGACGTGACCTACAACATCGTCGTGAAGAACACGGGTTCAGCCGCCGCCAAGAGCGTCGTCGTGACCGATGCCGTGCCGACCGGCATGAGCCACGCGAGCGGCAAGGGAGAATTGAGCTTCGACGTGGGCGACCTCGCCCCCGGCCAGAGCAAGCCGCTGGCAGTGACCTTCA
>JANNAO010000059.1:0-14910 GCA_031384405.1 Verrucomicrobiota bacterium
GTCTCCCATAGATGCGGCGCGCGTTTGCGAAGCGGCGGGAGCGCACGGCATCACGGCGCATCTGCGCGAAGATCGGCGGCATATCCAGGATCGCGACATCTGGCGTTTGCGCGAGGTGGTGAAGACGCGGTTGAACTTTGAGATGGCGAACTCGCCGGACATTGTTGCCATCGCGCTCAAGTTGAAACCGGAGATCGTTTGTCTCGTGCCGGAGCGACGTCAGGAAGTCACGACGGAAGGCGGATTGGATGTTGTGGGCAACGAAATGGCTTTGACCGAAACCCGGAAGCGGATGAACGACGCGGGGATTGAAGTGAGTTTGTTCATCGCGCCGGATGCGAAACAGATCGAGGCATCAGCGCGAACGGGCGCACAGTTCATCGAGTTGCACACGGGACAATTCGCCGAACATTTTACGGACGCTGCAAAAAGTGAGAGTGAATTGCAGCGATTGATTGACGGCGCAACGCTGGCACATTCGCTGGGATTGCAGGTGAACGCGGGTCACGGATTGAACTACGAGAATTTCGCCGCGCTGAATCGCGTGCCGCATCTGGTGGAGCTGAACATTGGTCACAGCATCGTGAGTCGAGCGGTGTTCACAGGCTTGAGTGCGGCGGTGCGGGAGATGTTGGAGTTGATGAAGAACTATCGCGCGGCTCGTCCCGAACGGGGTTGAAACAGCTCCGGTCGGTTACTCCGACTGGGCTTCGTCTTTTGCGACAGAAGTTTTGGCGGTGGGTAGAAGTTCCCCGCCCTTGATCAACCGGCAGAATTCTTTCTTGCTCGTGCGGACGTGGATTCCTTCCTTGGCGTTGTGGGTTGGAGTGGATTTGTAATCCACAACAAGTCGCTCCAGCCGGACGATGCGGAAATAATCCGCGCCAACTTTCCAGACCTGGGCTTGGCGTAGTTTGATGGGTGTGGCCATAAGAATTGGGAGTGAGGAAGGAATCCGTCTCCCCTGACTTTCACATCAAGGGAGACTGTAAACTGTCGGAGTTACTTCTTCTTACTGGACGCGGCGGACTTGGCGGCGACGGCCTGCTTCTTCTTCAAGTCTGCGCTGCTGACCTTGGATTGTTTCTGCGTGGATTTCTTCTGATTCGATTTCGGGGATTTATCGCCCATGATTTTATTTTTTCTGCGGGATTGATTCACCTGCGGCATGATTGGTTTCTCCGAAGGGAACAGCAGCGTGCGGTCAACCCCACTGAAAGTAAATCACCGACACAAACTCATTCAACATCTCGCTGCCCTCTGCGCGAACACGCAACAGCACCATGAACAAGCCGGATAAAATAACGCCGCGCTTTTTCCTCAAGTGCCGAGAGGATGGGACGAATGGCGGGCTGCCAAGGGCTTGGTTGAATATTTAGAATGAAACGGCAGAGTTTTTTCAGCCTATCTTTGTATTTGAAGGGCCTCGCCCGTAAGTCCACAGCACCTTGTCCACATCACGTGGTCGCCATAGTGCGCCGAGACTATGGGTCAGGACGACTGATTGGCGACGCATGATTTTGATGAGAATCTCTCCGTCACGCGACGTAAGACCTTCCGGATTCATCCGGGCAATAGCCGATGCTTCCTGAAGATTTAGAACCTCGCGCAAAGCCTTGACGACAAACTGATCTACTGTACCGAACGCTTCAGGATACAGAAGGGACAGGAGTCCCGATACCCCTGCGGTGCCAAGGCCAGGAAGCTTTGTAATATCAATTGCGGCGCGTATGTTCGCTGGGTTTATATCCAGAATGTTTGCCCTGATCTGATGGAGTTCTTGGCGTCCAACCTGAGTCCCGCCCTTTCGTCGCAGGAATGAGGTTGTTGTCGCGTACCGGTTGGCTGCTGTGTACTTCCAGCGAAAGTATTCGTCGTGGAGAAACTCGAACCATTCGTCGGGAGACATCTGCCGAATACGCTCGCGATCGAGACGCTCCATTGATTGCTCAAGCGCGACATTCCGAGAGACTGAAGCAGCGTCCCAGTAACGATGGAGTGCTGCATTCCACTCCGCCGCGTCATTCGAGAACCAGAGTTCGCAGATTGGCAGGATATCCATGTCAAATTCAACCGTAGTTAGTACGTGATGTCTAACATCTATTTTTTCTGAAACTCTCATTGGCCTCTTCGAGGCAGGCTCACCGCTTCGGGATATGCTCCGCCAATTCTTCCGCCGGGTAGGTCCAGATTTCTGCGAGCGTCGGATGATAATGCGGCGTGGCGGCGAACTCATGCACGGTCATGCGCTTCGCCATCGCCACGTTGATTTCGTGGATCAATTCGCCGCCCACCGGCCCGACGCAACAGCCGCCGAGGATTTCACCAGTCTTTGGATTCGCCAGCAGCTTCACGAACCCGTCGAGCTCTTCCATGATGAGCGATTTGCCATGATCGTTGAACGGATAGCTCGCGGCGCGAAATGGAATCTTGCGCGCGGTTGCTTCCTTCTCGGTCAATCCCACGGTGGCGACTTGCGGATCGGTGAACACCACACTCGTCAGCAACCGATAATCCGTCGAGCGCGGACGGCGCGGGTTCGCGATGTTGTGCGCGGCGATTTCCGCCTGCTGGATCGCGATGTGGACGATCTCGTACGGCCCGGTGCAGTCTCCCGCCGCGTAAATGTGCGGCGCACTCGTCCGCATCTGCGCGTTGGCAATGATGCGTCCGTTCTCGGTTTCAACGCCCGCGTCTTCCAGTCCCAGCGTCGCGGTGTTCGGGGAGCGACCAAGCGCGTGCAAAATTTCGTCGGCTTCCGCGCGTAGCTTCTTTCCGTTCTGTTCAAACTCAATGACCTTGCGCTTCCCGTTGCGTCGCGCGTTGAGAAGTTTTGTGCCGGTGAACAGCTTGATGCCTTCGCGCTGGAACACGGTCTTGATGACTGCGCCTGCGTCGTCATCGAATTCCCGCAAGACGTGCGGACTGCGCTGGATTTGCGTCACCGTCACGTCGAAGCGGGCGAATAATTGCGCGAGTTCGCAGGCAATCGCCCCGCCACCGAGAACAATGAGTGACTTGGGCAACTTGGTGAGATTGAGCGCGTGATCGCTCGTGATGTAACCAACATCTTCAAGCGCAGCCAACGGCGGTGGCGAGACAATCGAGCCAGTGCCGATGACGAAATGGCGGGCGGTGATGGTAGGGCGCGTCACTCCGTGCGCGCCGTCATCGCCTGACATGGAAAGGTTGAGTGATTTCTGTCGGCGTGGTTGTCCCGCTACGTTCGCGGCGGGCAGAGGACTGCCCGCCCTACCAGCGTCAAGCGACTCGATTGCCAACGTGTGTTCATCCACGAACTTCGCATTCGCGCGGATGAATTTGAATTTCGCACTCTCGAGTTGCTTGCGGCGATAGCTGGCGAAGTCTTCGATCATCGCCGCTTTGCGCGCCATGACCTTCTTGAAATCGAAGCCGATCTTGCCTGGCTCAAGTCCCCAAGTCTTGCCGTTGCGCGCCAGATGCAGAACTTCCGCTGCGTAGAGCAACGCCTTGCTCGGCATACAACCGCGCAGGATGCAAAGTCCGCCGACTTCGCGCCCGCCTTCAATGACGACGGTTGTCAGGCCCGCGCTGGCAGCGGTTCGCGCCGCAGCGTAACCCGCGCTGCCGCCACCAAGGATGGCGACATCGAAATCAAACTTGGTTGTTCTCATGGAACAGAAAACTCCCGTGCGTCTCCCTGATCTTTGTAGCAGCCGACGTGAGGAGGCTCTGACTCATCGGCGATTGGTTATTGTTTTGAGCCTCCTCACGTCGGCTGCTACGACTAAAGATCAGTAAACCACTTTGTTGAGCGGATACTCGGTGACGCCTTCCGCACCGGCGGCTTTGAGCGCGGGAATCAATTCGCGGACGATGTGTTCGTCAATAATCGTTTCCACGGCTACCCAACCTTTCTCACTCAGGGGCGAGATAGTTGGGCGACGCAGCGCAGGCAGGTTTTTCAACAAGGTCGGCACGTCCTTCTCGCGGATGTTCATCTTGAGGCCGACTTTGGTTTCGGCTTCGAGCGCGCCCTTGAGCAGCATCGCCATCGTCTCGATCTTCTTCCGCTTCCATTTGTCTTTCCACGCGGTGCGATTGGCGATCAATCGTGGCGTTGAACTCAACAACTCATCCACGATGCGAAGTTTGTTCGCGCGCAGCGAGGATCCGGTCTCGGTGACTTCGACAATCGCATCCACGAGTTCGTGGGCTTTGACTTCGGTCGCGCCCCAGGAAAATTCCACTTCCGCCTTCACGCCGTTCTTCTTGAGATAGCGTTTGGTGAGGTTGACGACTTCGGTGGCGATGCGTTTGCCCTGTAAATCTTTTACGGACTTAATCGGAGAATCTTCCGGCACACACAAGACCCAGCGCGCGGGTTTGCGGGAAACTTTGCTGAACAGAAATTCGCCGACCTCGTGGACGTCCGAGCCGTTTTCCATGACCCAATCGTGGCCGGTGATGCCGCAATCCAGATAGCCATGCTCGACGTAACGGCTGATTTCCTGCGCGCGGATGAGGCGGATTTCCATCTCGGCATCGTCCACGTAAGGAATGTAGGACCGGCTGCTGACGGAAATATTCCAGCCAGCCTTGGCCATCTTCTGAACGGTTGCGTCCTGCAAACTGCCCTTGGGCAACCCGAACCTGAGTATCTTTTTGCTGCTCATAAATCACTCGGAGAATAACCACTCACTGCGGCGAAAGACGATTCTTTTTTAGCCGGATCCATGTAGCAGGAATGGGACGGACCAAACGCAGAGACGCAGAGAACGCGGAGAGGCGCAGAGAATTTCGTTTTGGAATACGAACACCGAACAGTGTGTTGCCAGTAACTGCCTCCACTCTGCGGCCTTTGCGCCTTTGCGTTTCTCCCGTCCTCGTTCGTCTGCATTGTTCCGGTTTAGGCCACTACGAAAGGACACTGACAAAACGGATCGGGAACTTTTTCGACACGGATTTCACAGATTGGCACGGATTGAATCTGTGTTAATCCGTGCAATCCGTGTCTAATTTTTCCTAACCACCCGCCGCCCTTGCACGAGAATTTCACCACGCGCGATCGCGCCGACACATTTGGGATAAAGTTCGTGTTCCGCCGCGTGAATCCGCGCGTGCAGCGTCGTCGCCGTGTCGTCGTCCAACACAGGCACGGTTTGCTGGCCGATGATTGCGCCGGAATCCACACCTGCGTCCACGAAATGCACGGTGCAACCCGTCACCTTCACGCCATGATCGAGAGCTTGCTTCCACGCTTCGAGACCGGGGAACGACGGCAGCAACGACGGATGCACGTTCACGATGTGACCCTCGAAGGCGCGGAGGAAATCACCCTTGAGCACGCGCATAAAACCAGCGAGCACGATCAGATCAACCTTCGCGTCTTGCAACACCGTCACGTAAGCGCGTTCGGCGTCTTCGTCGAGTTTGGTGCGGAATTTTCCGGGCGCGATGAAGCGTGCGGGGAGATTGCGCTGGCGTGCGTGTTCGAGGATTCCGGCACTCTCCACATCGCTCACGACCAGCGCGACTTCTGCGGGAATGTTTTTCGCGGCGATGGCGTCGGCGATGGCGACGAAGTTCGAGCCTTTGCCCGAACCCAGCACGCCGAGTCGAAATGGTTTTCCCAGATTCACGCGATTGAGTTTCCGGCTGTGACGAGCAGGCTGGAAGATTTCGGAAGCGTTGACTTGGTTCGCACATGCTCGAAGTGTTCCGCCGCCACCATGAACCCAACGCAGCCCGCAGTGCGGCATTGGCAGATGTTGTCGAGATAATCTTCGAGGTCGAAGCCGTAGTTGAAGGTGAGTTCCTCGCCTTGCTTCAGATCGCGCAGCGCGTTGATGTAGATGCGGCCTTCATCCCACTCGGCTTCGCAGTTCGGCGCGCAACTGTGATTGATGAATCGCGCCGGATTCCACGCGACGTTTCCATCGAGATCACAATCATCGTCAATCGTGAAGATGTAGGCGTTCTCTGCCTGGCAGCGTTTGGCGGACTCAACCTTGTCTATGCGTTCGCCGACGTATTCGATGATGCGCGTGCCGGAGGGAATGTCGCGTCGCGCGTAACCGCCCGTGCCGTGGATGACGGACTGGCGCACTTCGAGAAATTCATTTCCTGACTCGACCGGGATGGTAGGGCGCGTCACTTCCGCCTCCGTCACACTACGGCGCGACGAGCCGTGCGCGCTGTCTGTGTTTGGCGGAGTTGCGGCGGGCAGAGGACTGCCCGCCCTACCTTCTGCGGTTATTGTTTCCATAAAGCCGGGGAGTTTGCCTCAGAGCTTGGGAATGTCGAATCCGTATTCGCGACAAAACCTGTCAATCGGCGCGCGGATGTCCACCGGCCGCCGCGTGAACGGATCGGCAAAGCAAAGTCGCACGGCGCGCAATCCCATCTCGGTGTGCGGCGGGCGTTGACCGTAGAGTTCATCCGCGAACACCGGGCAACCGGACTCGGCCATGTGAACGCGAATCTGATGAGTCCGCCCCGTGAGCGGATGCGCTTCGACAAGCGCTTTGGGAGAAACTTTCGGCGCAAGTTGGCGCAGTTTCTTTTCGATCTCCAACTTGCGCACCTTGAACTCAGCGTGCGTTTCGTTGCTGCGGATGCTGGCGAGATCAGCCTTGGGGATCGCTGTGGCCGCAAGCTTGGACGCGCCTCCATCAAGGATTTGCAACACCTTGAAATGCGTCTCGGATTCCTTGCCTGCGACCGCGTCCACTTTCATTCGGCCAAACTTGTGTTCGTCCTGCGCGAGCGCGAAGCGGCACGTCCATTCGTTTTCCTTCGGCACTTCGCCTGAAACGGCGAGATAGGTTTTTTCCATTCGCCGACTCTCGAACAGATCGCCATACGCCTCCACCGCGCCCTGGCTTTTGGCAAAGAGCAGAATGCCCGTCGTCTCCGCATCGAGCCGATGCACGTAGCGCAGAAATTTCAGCGAACGCGACTTGGCCCAATAATCTCCCGCTGCGATGGACGACACGATGGCGGCTTGCAGATTGCGATTCGTGCGCTGCCAGTTGAAGGGTACGAGCATCCAGTTGCGCGGCTTGTCAATGGCCAGCACGGCGCGGTCCTCGTAAAGGATCGGGATCGGCGGGATGCCGGGCAGTTCGATGGAATTAGGTTTCGCCACGCGGGGAGAGTAGCAATCTGCTACCGAACGAACACGTCATTTCCAACGTGCGAACTTTTGCTGCACCTGCAGCAAAAGGTTGCACCGCGTTAAAGTCGTAAGTCTGCGGGCGATTGGAATATCTGCCACTTGGATTGCGGCAAATCGCGAAACGCTTTCTCGTAGCGCGCTGACTCCGCTGTCTCCTTTGTCACATCGCGGATGTAGATGCGGATGATCTGATCAGGAAACTTTCTCGCCAGCGCGCCGTAGATTTCAGGGTCGCGCTCGCCGGAATCGCCGATGAGGATGAACTTTCGTTTCGGGAATTGTTTCAACAGTGGCTCGATGACACCGGGTTTGTATTTCTCCGGGCTGGCGAACAGGCTGAACAAGCTGCGGTCTTTCCAGCGAAATTGTTTCAACTCGAACGTGCCGGCGGGAAAATTATTTGCCGCAACAAACGCCGCCAGCGGTTCGTAAAGTTGCCACGGACTCGCGGAGATGTAGTGGAAGGCGGTGACGTTCGAGCGGGAGAGCATTTGGTAAAACTCCGCCATGCCGGGCGCAGGTTTGAACGGCAGCAGGAACGTATTCCTCAACGTCGCCTTTTTGTCGCGCACTTCGGTGATCTTGATCGTGTCATCAATGTCTGTGATCACGCTCGCGCCCTCGGCTTCGAGCGGGAAGAGTTGGCCTTTGAATTCGCGCGTGTCGCCGGGTTTCAAGATCGCGGAGTAGTTCGCGTTCCTTGAACCGTTGAATTCGATCACGCCAGAGAATCTCCCGTCTGCGCCCGATTTGCCGACAAAAAATTCATTCGTGCCGAGGCGGATGAAAACCTTCTTCCCACGCTCGTGATCAACGAGGAATAATCGCGCTCGTTCGCCGAACATCAGCGACTCGGCGGAAGTCATCTCATCAGTCTTCAACTCCATCGCCTCGCGAAACGCGGCGACCATCAGCCGCTGTTTCTCCGGCTCGAACACGTTGCCGCGAATCTCCGCGCGCCACAGATTCGTTTCACCCGGCACGCGCTGCGCAGTCGTCGGATAAAAGACGATCCGCTCGTCGGGTTTCAATTTTGTGAACCATTCCTCAGCGTGAACACAACATGCGATGAGCGACAGCGCGACTATGAGTTTCATGATTCAGTTTCGGTTGGATTGGCTGGCAACGATTGATGCGCTGCTTCGATTTCGGCGACCAATCCCCGTCGCATCGCGATGAGCCGTTTAGCGGCGGACGGAGCGCGTAATAAGGTGATCGTTGTGCGAATTGAACCGGTCAAATGTCTGGCAGAGCGCAGATAATAATGCGCGATCAATCCGGTGACGGGCAGTGAAAGTCCGAACCAAAGACTCACCGGCCAGCCAAAATTCCAGTGACAGATACCGATGTAGAGCGGGTAAATTAAACCGAAGGCGACAACTCCTGCGACGATGGCGGTGGTGGAAACCTGCGCCTTGTGCTTGTTCAGATTGGCGAAACGCCCCACAGCCCAAGCCAGGACCAACGCCGGGAGCAGTCGAAAGACCCAGCCGTAAATCGCCAGCGGCAACAACAGCACCGCGACGATGGCGGTCGTCAGACTTCGACGCACGCGCAGGGTGCGATTTTGGAAGCGCGCCAGTTCCTCGTCAGAAATGTGCAGTCGCGCCAGCAACGATTCGTATTGGTTCAATCGCTCCACGAAACCCTGCGCGACTTCTGGTGCGGTGCTGAAGATGTGTCGCACTGCTGTGCCGATCCGTTGCGTGAGCGCGAGTTCGTCGGCGCGTGGAGTGTTGGAATCTTCAGCCTCCCAATCGCCGACACGCAGGCGTTCGAGGTAAAGCCGCTTGACCGCCGCGACGACTCGCGCCTGCTCCAGATCGGGGATGTGCAGGATCAATGATTGAATGCGCGCTTCGATCTCGGCTGAGAGTTTGCGGATACATTCCTTGCGCTGCGTTTCGTATTCGGTCAGAAAATTCGCCGCGCGGATTGGTTCGCCAAAGTTCGCCAGTGCTTCGCTGCGATAAAGTTCCTTCGCGGAGAAGGTCAAACCCACGGGGACGATTTGCAGACCGAGTTTGCCTCCGTGGCGATGTTCCAGTTCGAGTGCCATGCGCGCTGCGCCGGTTTTCACTTCCTTCAACTGCGGATCGTCGTGCGTGATGCCTTCAGGAAAGAGAGCCACGGCTTCACCGCGTTCCAGCACGCGATACACCGCCTCGAACGTATCCATGACCGAGCGCATTCCTTTGGGATCATCCTTGAGGCGGTTGACGGGAATGACGCCGCAGCGGGTGAGCAACCACTTGATCGGCGCGAAACGAAACAGTTGCACCGTGGCCATGAAGTTCACCTTGCGCGGCAGCGACGCACCGATGACGAATGGATCGGTGACGGAGTTAGGGTGATTCGCCGTCAGCAAAATCGGTCCGGTGTTCGGCACGCGCTCGGCGTGGAAGCGTTCTATGCGACGGAAATAAAATCCCAACGCCAGCCCCAGCAGCCCGCGCATCAGTTGGTAGATTTTGTTGTCCATGTGTGCGACTTCAACGCGGCTTCAATCGTGAGATGACTTCCTCACATACTGACTCCGCAGATTTCAACCGCCCCAAAACTTTCGCCGCCGTCGCCATCTCGCCGAGTTTCTTTGAGCCGAGCAGTTGCTCGATGCGGAATGGCAAATCTTCCACGCGATTCACCTTCACCGCCGCGCCGCGTTCGAGCAGGAAATCGCTGTTCGCGGCTTCCTGACCGGGGATTGGATCGAGGATGAACAGCGGTTTGCCCAGCGCGAGAGCTTCCGACGATGTTAGGCCACCGGGCTTGGTGATGATCAAATCCGCCACGCCCATCAACTCATGCATGTTGCTCGCGAAGCCCAGCACGCGTGTAGGATGTTTGCGATCCTGCGCGGCGAGTTCGCGGCGCAACTCCTCGTTGCGGCCACAGACAACCACGGTTTGAAACTCACGCGACACCTTGTCGAGTTGATGGAGGATTTTCCCCACCGGCCCCATGCCGAAACCACCGCTCAAGACGAGTAACGTTGGCAAATCATCGCGCAAGCCGAGCGTCTTGCGAATGGCGAGCGTGTCCACCTTCACGGAAAACTTTGCGGCAATCGGAATTCCCGTCGCAACGACGCTTCCTGCCGCCGCACCGCGCGCGACGAGCCGGGCTTTGGTTTCCTCCGCAGCCACGCAATACAAGTCCACGTCCGCATCCATCCAGAGTGCGTGCGCCTCGAAGTCAGTGACTACGCTGACGACGAATGGAGGTTTTGCTTTCTGATTGCGCCGCATCAGACCGAGCGCGTCCACCGGTTCGTAATGCGTGCAAAGCACCACGTCTGGATTGAAATCGTTCACGTATTTGGCGAAGCGAGTCCGGGCGCGACTGGGGAAAAGTTCTTTGATGCGATTCAACTTCCGCGCGACTTTCACGTCGTCTGTTTTGGTGAAGATCATTCCCCAAAGTTCCGGTGCGCGGGCGACAAGTTTCATGTAGCCATCTGCATGAATCTTCCGATGCAACGGCGAGAAAAATTTCACCAAGTCCACGCGCTCGATGGTGTCCTTGGGACGCAACGCGCGCCACGATTCATCGAGCGCTGCCGCTGCCGCGAGATGTCCACCGCCCGCCGTGACCGTCGCAATGAGGATTCGCATGAGTGCTTTGTGCCAACAAGCGGGTCGCTTCACAATCATTTCGTTTTGGGAAACAAAGACAGATAAGCCTTCAACCCGACGGCGCAACACGGCAAGGCGCAACTAAAGCGATTGGATAAGGAAACCAAGAAGCCAGGAATGCTCTGCTCCGCCATTCCTTTCTTGGGTTCATGGCTTCCTTATAAAAACTTAAAACTGACGGTGGGCGACATGATGGGATTGGTGGGCCTGCTCGGACTTGAACCGAGAACCAAAGGATTATGAGTCCTCTGCTCTAACCATTGAGCTACAGGCCCGATTGCGTTTAACGCGCGGACAGTGTCAACGCGGCTTGAACGAGAGCAAGATTTTTATGGAAGCCTCGGTTGGCTTTTTGTTTGCCGCATTGATTCGTTCCCCTACGATACGGCGCAAGAATTCTCACTGGTGGCATGTCACACAAACGCAACGAAGCCCAAATTCGCTATGCCCTGATTGATCCCGCGCTGGACGCGCGCGGATGGAATCGTGACACGGACATTTTGATTGAGAAAACAGCGGAGCAAATTGACATCATAGACGGCAAAGGCCGTCCTCGTCCCGCCGGTAGGATGGATTACTTGCTTCGCCGTCCGCTCGTTGCAGGCGGAGAACCCATTCCCCTCGCCATCATTGAAGCCAAGCGTGAAGGACTTCCGCCGGAACACGGTTTGCAGCAAGGGAAGGAATATCGCGTTGGCGAATTGCATCACGTCCCGTTTGTTTTCAGCAGCAACGGACACTTGTTTGTTGAATACGACGAGCATACCGGCCAAACGTCAGAGCCAAAGCCGATGGCAGAGTTTCCGCGCCCTGACGAATTGCTTGCCCGCTACCGAGCGCAACGAGGACTTCCCGCCGCCGCGCCGGAGTTGCAATTGCTTCTCACGGGCTACGCCAAAGGCCGGGAAAATCTCCGTTACTATCAGGACGCCGCTATCCGTGCCTCGTTTGAAAAAATCATCCGCGAAAAAGCCGCCAATAAAGCCCCGCGCGTTTTGCTTTCGCTGGCAACCGGCGCGGGCAAGACCCGCCTTGCCGCTGCGATGCTTCGCCGGATGTTGGACGCAGGCGCGTTTGGCCGCGCGTTGTTCGTCTGCGACCGCACCGAATTGCGCGACAACGGACTTGGCGACTTCCAAGCTGCGTTTGGCACTGACGCCGCCGAAGTGGACACCAAGAATCCGCAGAAAAACGCCCGCGTGCTGATTGCCACGTATCAGACGCTTGACCACAAATTCCAGAAGCGCGGCGGGCCAAAGCATCCGATTGAAACTTTCTTCAAGCGCAATTATCCGCCCGGGTTCTTTGACGTGATTGTGATTGATGAATGTCACCGCAGCGCGTGGGGCGATTGGTTTGAAATCCTCAAAGCCAACGACAAAGGAATCCACATCGGCCTTACTGCCACGCCACGCCAGATCAAACTGCCGGAAACAAACGACGCCATCACCAAGGACGCGATTGAAAACGACCGCCGCAGCCTTGCCGACAACATCAGATACTTTGGCGAACCGGTTTATGAGTATTCGTATTTGCAGGGTGTGCGCGATGGCTACCTTGCCCCGGCCAAGATTGAGCAATGGGATTTGTTCCACGACGACAAGACGCAGCCGGAGCGCGTGCGCGGCGTGTTGCGCGCCGATCTTGCCGGAAAGAAACTCACCAACGCACTCACCGGCCAACCCGTGACACCGGATGCGATTGCCGAGCGCAACGAAGGCGCGGCTTTGGAGCAAAAACTTATCCTGCCGGAGCGCGTCGAAACCATGTGCGCTCACTTGTTCAAGGAATTGCTGAAATACGGCGAAGGCGACCCGCACCAAAAAACCATCGTGTATTGTGCGGGCGATCATCACGCCGATCTTGTTGCCAACCAGTTAAACAATCTTTACGCCGCGTGGTGCAAAGCGAAGGGCGAACGCCGCCTGCCAAGCTACGCCTTCAAGTGCATGGCATCGAACGACGGCCAAAAGCTGATTGCCGATTTGCGCGACAGTCAAAAGCGCAACTTCATTGCGACCACGATGGACTTGCTGACGACCGGCGTAAATGTGCCGTGTGTTCGCAACATCGTTTTCTTCCGCTACGTCCGCTCGCCGATTCTGTTTCACCAGATCGTTGGACGCGGAACGCGCGTGGACAAGCTCACGGAAAAATTGATGTTCCGCATCTTGGATTACACCGGCGCAACCGCGCTCTTTGGTGCGGACTTTATCACGCCGCCGCCGTCCGGCGGTGGTGAAGGGCCGGACGGCCCGCGCCCGCCGGGACCACCGCCCGTGAAAGCGAAAGGTGTAAAAATTGAACTCGCGCACGCGGGCGAATTTTATTTGATGAATCGCCACGGACAGACCGTGCGCGCCACGCCGCAGGAATATCAGCAACGGCTCGCGCAGGAATTGCTCGCCACGGTGCCGACGCTCGCCGGTTTCCGCGAACGCTGGCTTGATCCGGAGCAACGCGCCGAACTATTGGCGCAACTTGCCGCGCAAAATCTTTTGCCGCAAAACCTCCGCACCGCCGCGCAGATGGATGCTTACGATCTTTTCGACGTGATTGCCGCCGTGACTTACGGCGTAAAACCGCTGACACGCGCCGAACGCACGGCCAAACTGGGCAGCGACGACCACGGCCCGGACTGGCTTATCCGTTTGCCTCAACCATCAGTGAAAGCCATCCGCGCCATTGCCCGGCAGTTTGAACGAGCGGGCACGGACGCGCTGGAAACTGACCAGCTTTGGAGCGCGGGCGAAGTGAAAGCAGCAAAAGGATTGAGCGCGTTGAAACAAGGCGGCGACCCGGCCAAGTTGCTCCGCCAAACCAAGGAAACTTTGTTCGCGGCTTGAAATGAAATTAGAAAAAGCAAACAACGGTTTCCATCCCGTCAAACTTGAATCAGTCATTACCGAAGCGACGACTGGATTTGCCTGCGGGCGGCGTGCTGACGACGGCGTGATTCAAATACGTATGAACAACGTCACGCGACGCGGGGAGCTGGATTGGTCTAATGTCCTTCGTGTTCCCTCAGAAATGACTGACCTTGAATCGTTCGCCCTACGTTCGGGCGATGTGCTTTTCAACAACACGAACAGCACTGAAATGGTTGGCAAGACAGCTTGCTTTGACACGTTCAAAGAGCCGGTTGTTTTCAGCAATCATTTTACGAGATTGCGTGCGGATAAATCCAAACTCGATTCCGGCTATCTCGCACTTTGGTTGCACAAACAATTTCTTGATGGATTGTTCGCGAAAATTTGCGACCGCTGGATTGGTCAGTCTGCGGTGCAACGGAACAAGCTTCTCGGACTTGAAATTTCGTTGCCGCCAGTGACGGAGCAACGGCGGATAGCAGCGCGGTTGCGGGAGCAGATGGCGGAAGCGGAGCGCGCCCGCGCCGCCGTGCAAGCCCAACTGGACGCCGCCCAAAAACTCCCCGCCGCCTTGCTCCGCGCCATCTTCACCAGCCCCGCCGCCCATCGCTGGCCGCACCGCCGTTTGGGTGAAGTGCTTGAACCGCGAAACGACGTTGTTCATCCGCGCAACAAACCCACTGGCAAAGCAACATTCGTCGGCTTGGAACACATTGAACCGCATACGGGCAGACGGATTGGCTCAATTGAAATTGAAAAAGCGGAGATGACCGGACGCAGAGCGCAGTTTTTCAAAGGCGACCTTGTTTATGGCTATCTGCGTCCGTATCTAAACAAAGTCTGGATTGCTGAATTCGCCGGTTTGTGTTCGGTGGATCAATACGTCTATCAGGTGAATGACAAACTTGCGCTGACGCCATTTGTTGCGGCGTTTATGCGGAGTTCAACCTATCTTGAAAACGCGCCAATCGGTGATACGCCCGGCCAACTTCCCCGAATTCGCATGGACGAAGTAGCGGCAACGGAAATCAGCTTGCCGACTATTGCAGAGCAACGCGCCATTGCCGCCCGCCTCGAATCCGAACTGACCGCCGCCCATTCGCTGTGCGAGTCATTGGAAACGCGCTTGGCCGAGATCGAGCGTCTGCCCGCCGCCCTGTTGCGCGCGGCATTTTCACAAGCCAACTGAATCAGCTTGAAGCGGCGGGGTTCTTTCAGTCACAGTTCGCGCCGTCAGCCAGCA
>JANNAO010000100.1:0-3464 GCA_031384405.1 Verrucomicrobiota bacterium
CCGAATCCATCACGCGCGTTTCCGAGGGGGGTCAACTCGGCCAGAGTCTGGCAAACTGCCGCACTCTGTTTTCCGGTTCGACGTTGGAAATGATTTCCGTCGCGGAAGAGAGCGGCAAACTCGATGTCGAACTCGTCCGCATCGCGGTCGTCACCGAAAGTGATCTGGATCGCAACCTGAAGACTGGCGTCGCGTTGCTCGAACCGCTGATGCTGTTCCTCATCGCCGCATTCATCGGCACGATTTTCATCGGCATGGTTTTGCCGATCTTCACGATGCAGCAACACATGAAGTGAACCGTTCAACCATCATAAAACTATGAAACTACAAATCCGAAATCCGAAATCCGAAATCCGAAATCTGAGCCGCCGCGCTTTCACCCTCGTTGAAATGCTCCTTGTGCTCGTGATTCTCGCCACGCTCGCGGCCATCGTTTATCCAAAGCTCGCCGGGCGCAGCGAGCAGGCGCGCACCACCGCCGCCGCCACGCAAATCTCATCCTTCTCGACCGCGCTCGACGCGTTCGAGGTGGACAACGGTTATTACCCGAAAGGCAAGGCTGGTTTGATGGACCTCGTCCAACAGCCGCGCGACGCGCAGAACTGGCGCGGGCCGTATCTCAAGGATTTGCCGAAGGATCCGTGGGGAAATGATTACGGCTACGAATGCCCCGGTCGCATGAATCCCAGTTCGTACGATCTCATCTCGCCCGGCCCGGACGGCAAGATCGGCAGCGAGGACGACATCGCGAATGTGTCCGGCAGCAAGAAATAATTTGAAACGAGACGCGCGATGAAACTGCGGCAAAAACATCTCGGAGCGCGGCTGTGTGTTAAGCACCAGCCGCAACACGCTCTGATTTGTCAAAGTCGCGCACGGTCGTTGCGCGGCGTGCTTTCATCCTCCCTCTCCTCCCCCAAAGGAGGAGAGGGCCGGGGTGAGGAGGCACAACTGTCGCAATATAAAATCCCCTCACCCCAGCCCTCTCCCCGTTTGAGCGGGGAGAGGGAGTCGGATTTCGCGCCGCGCCGCGTGAAGTCGCACGCTGCGGCTGGGTCTGCGACTACAGCCGCGCTCCGGGCTTTCACGCTCGTCGAGTTGATCGCGGTGATGGCGTTGCTCGTCACGGTCATCGCCGTGGCGTCGCCGTCGCTGGCTGGATTTTTTCGAGGACGCGCCGTGGATTCTGAGGCGCGGCGGCTGATGTCGTTGACGCGATTGGGCCAGAGCCGCGCCGCGTCGGAAGGTATTCCGATGATCCTCTGGATTGATTTGAACCAGCGCACTTACGGTTTGGAAGCGGAGCCGAGTTTCACCGATGAAGACACCAAGTCGGTCGAATACACGTTGGACGGAAACGTGACGGCGGAGATCGGCGGGACGGATTCGGTGCAGGGCGCGATCACGGGCAACACATTATTTGGCAACGGCACGATGACGAGCAGCAAGCATTCATCGCTCCCGCACATCCGTTTCGAGCCGGACGGCGGCGTGAGCGGGAGCAGTCCGGAGAATTTTCGGTTGATGGATCGCGACGGCGGCTCGTTGTGGGTGGGCTTGTCCGCCAACCGGTTGAACTATGAAATTCGCACGCAAGAAACACGGCGCGTCAGCCAGCGCCGTTGAAGTTTCCGAAGCGCGGGCTTCAGCCCGCTTCAGCGTCCGCCCTGACGAGGCGCTCGAAATGCCGGGCCCGGTCGCATTGCGTGCATTGAAGCGGCGTGAACGCCGCGCCCCGGAGTCCGCCTTCACGCTCGCCGAAGTTCTGGCGGCGCTGCTGTTCATGGCCATCGTGATCCCGGTGGCCGTGCAGGGCTTGCGGATATCGAGTCGCGCCGGCTCGCTGGCGGAGCGCAAACGCGAAGCCGTGCGCGTGGCGGAAAAGATTTTGAACGAAAGCATCGTAACAACGAACTGGAACAAATCCGCGACGAGCGGAACGATCAACGAAGCTGACCGCGACTATCGCTGGACGCTCCGCACGGAGTCGTGGTCGCAATCCGCGATGCAGTTGTTGTCCGTGGAAGTGACGTTCCCGGTGCAGGGACAGGATCACGCCGTGCAACTGAGCACGCTGGCGAAGACGCAGTGATGATTAAAATTCGAAATTCGAAATTCGAAATCCGAATATCCAATCCGGATGCGCGCGGTGTTGCTTGGATTGTTCGTCCTCGTCGTCGTTCTCGTCCTCGTCCTCGACTGATCGGGGGAAATTCGAGGACGAGGACGATGCAAAATGGCTTCACCCTCATCGAAGTTCTCCTCGCCGTCGGCATCTTCGCCATCGTGTTGTTCGCGATCAATACGGTGTTCTTCAGCGCGCTGAAGTTGGAGCGCGCCACCAGTCAGGCCGTGGACGCGCGCGCGCCGTTGAATCAAGCGTTCGCGATCTTGCGCCGGGATCTGCAAGGCGCGGTTCAGCCGATGACCAACTCCACCCTGTTGCCGCGCCACTTCACCACAGGCGGACGCAGTGGCGGGCTGGGTTCATCGCAGGCGAGCAGTCTGGAATTTTACACGACTACCGGCGTCATCGGCGACGACGTGCCGTGGAGTGATCTGCAAAAAGTGCGTTACGAACTCGTCGCGGCGGCGAATCGCACCACGGGCAAAGGACAGGATTTGGTGCGAGTCATCACAAGGAACAATCTTGCGACGACAACCGCCGAAGAGGACGAGCAACTTTTGATGAGCGATGTCGAAGGCGTGGAGTTCCTCTGCTACAACGGCAGCGACTGGCGCAGCACTTGGGACACGAGTTCTAGTGATGTTGGATTACCGCAAGCGGTGAAGGTGCGTGTTCAACTCACCAGTGAGAACCAGACAAAGATTTCACGCGAGCCGATTGAATTACTCGTGCCCATCACGACGGTGCTGTTGACCAATTCACTAGCGGGAGGTGTGCAATGAAAGTAGGAGCGATTCATTCAGATTGTAGGCGACGACGTAAGGAGTCGGTTTCGCGCGCGCTGCCGCTCGACTCCTCACGTCGTCGCCTACAAAACGGCTCTGTCCTCATCATCGTTCTCTGGATCGCGTTCGGGCTGGTGGCCATCGCGTTGTATTTTGGCAACTCGATGAGTTCGGAACTTCGCGCTTCGGACAACCGCGTTCAATCGCTCGCCGCCGAGCAAGCCATCGAAGGTGCGGCACGTTACGTGTCGCAGGTTCTCGTAGATCAAGCCACCAACGGCATCGTGCCCTACGTCAGCGATTATTCGAATGAAGCGATGGCCATCGGGGACGCACACTTTTGGTTGATCGGTCGCACGGACGGTCAGGCTGCGCCGAATCAAATCACCTTTGGCCTCGTGGATGAAGGTTCAAAACTGAACATCAACAACACGAACGTCACCGCTGAAATGTTGGAACTGCTCCCGCGCATGACGCCGGAACTTGCCGCCGCGATCATTGATTGGCGCGATGCCAACGAAGAAGTGACGGCGAGCGGCGCAGAGGCGGAG
>JANNAO010000113.1:0-3336 GCA_031384405.1 Verrucomicrobiota bacterium
TAGGGCGTGTCACTCCGTGCGCGCCGCACTTGGCCAGGCAGACGACGGCGCGCACGGAGCAACGCGCCCTACCAGCAACATCCGATTTGGATCACACCTCAAATCGCCTCGCCCAAGATTTCATTCTTTTCCGCGCGCCTCATTGCCCGCTAACATCCGCCCGATGACAAACCTGTCGCGAATCATTCTCCTAATCCTGCTGCTGGCCTTGACCAGCGCGCGGGTGGACGCGGCATTGTTCGGCAGCGAGAAGAAAGATTTTGAACTCGCAACCCGCTCTTTCGACATGCGTCTGTGGTCGCGCGCGGAAAAAGAATTCGCTTCCTTCATTAAAGATCATCCCAAGTCCGAGAAGATCACGGAAGCTGTGTTGCGGCAGGCGGAGTCGTTGTTCTGGCAGAGCAAACATGATGCGGTCGCCTCGCTCCTGACAGCGCGTGAAGGCGATGCGGGCAAGTCTGCGGATCAATTTCTGTATTGGATCGCTCAGGCGCAGTTCCACGGCGGGAAACATCAGGCAGCGGCGGCCACGTTTGGAAAGTTGGCGCGCGAATTTCCATTCTCCGCGCGGCGACTCGAAGCCTCGGTGGGCGAGGCGGCATCTCTGATGAAACTTGGCGAGTGGGCGCAGGTGACGAACATTCTGCGCAAGGCGGATGGGGCGTTTCGCATGGAGAAAATGGAATCGGCGAGCAAGGGCACGGACACGGTGTCGCGCGGATTCATCCTCCTTGGCGAGGCGCAACTTGAGTTGAAGAATTATTATGATGCGGTGTATGCCTTGAACCAAGCCGCCGCCGGTGCGAGCGGCGAACTGGAGTGGCAACGACGATTACTGTTGTGCAGGACGTATGCGGAGAGCGGACGCAACGAAGACGCTTTGCGCGAAAGCGTGGGATTGATCACCGCCGCCGAAACCGCGAACAAGCCCGAACTGGTCAGCGAGAGCGTCATGTTCCGCGCAAATCTTTTGGCGAAGACCGGTCAGAGCAGCGAAGCCATCGCCACGCTCCAACGAAATCTCACCAACGCTCCAGCCGCAAGGCAGCGCGAAGCGTTGACGCGCATCACGGCACTCGCGCTGGCAAACAACCGGCTCGATGCGGCCACGCAATCGCTTGAACAATATCTCGCGGACACAAACGCGCCTGCGGCTGATCTGGCGTGGCTGACGTTGGGCGAGGTGAATCTCAAGCGACACGTCGCGCAGATGAGTTCGCCTGCTACGAATGGAGTCGCGACGAACCATCTCTCGCTCGCCACGAATTGTTTTCAGCAAGTGCTTACGTCGTATGCGCGCAGCGAGTCTGCTGGGAAGGCGCAGTTGAATCTGGGCTGGTGCTACTGGTTGGAGAAGCGGTTTGCCGCGAGCGCGGCGGCGTTCGCGGCGGCGAGTAAGCGATTGCCCGTGTCCGAAGAGTTGGCGGTGGCGAAGTTCAAGCTGGCGGACGCGCTGTTCGAGATGACGAATTATTCCGGCGCGTTGTTGAACTACCGCGAGGCACTTCAACTTGCGACGAACTGGCCGTCCGTCAGCGCGGCGTTGAGTGGGTCAGCGAGTTATCAGGCGTTGCGTGCGAGTCTGGAACTCACGAACGCAACGGGCGCGGAGATGGCGATGCAGGGGATTCTCGCGGCGGATGCGGCGGAAGGATCGGCGGATGGCGCAGTGTTGTTGGTGGCGCAGGCTTACATGGATGCGAATCAACCCGCCGCAGCCCAACGCCTGTTCGCGAATTTTGTGACGCGGTTTCCGGATTCGCCGTTGCGACCGGAAGCGGAATTGCTCGTGGCGCGGATGCGAGAAGAGCAGGGCGATTGGACGAATGCGGCGGCGGCATACGAGTTGTGGGTGACGCGATTTCCGACGAATGCGCTGCGGGCTCAGGTGGAGTTTCAACGCGCATTATCCGCAGCGCGGTCTGGCGACGAGACGAACGCGTTGAAGATGTTCACCAACTTTGCGGCGCAATTCTCGAAGAACACATTAGCCGCGCGGGCGCAGTGGTGGGTGGCGGATTATCATTACCAGCGCGAGGGCTTTGCCGAGGCGGAGTTGAACTACAAACAAGTCTTCCAGAACTGGCCCGCGTCCGAACTGGCTTACGAAGCGCGCATGATGGCGGGTCGCGCTGCGGTGGGGAAATATGCTTACGACGATGCGGTAGAGCACTTCTCAAGTCTTACTGGCGACACGAATTGCCCGGCTGACTTGAAGACGCAGGCGTACTTCGCGTACGGTGGCGCGCTGATGAGTTCAGTGCCAACGGCGACGAACAAGACGGACAAACTGAAAGATGCGCGACAAGTGTTCAGCGTGATCGTGCAGAATAATCTCACGAATGAACTGGCGGCTCTGGCGCAAGGCGAGATCGGGAATTGTTATCTTCAACTGGCGTCGGTGGCGGCGGACTTGAGTTATTACTCGGACGCCTCGAACGCGTATCATCTGTCGTTCTCCATGCCGCAGGCGAGCGTGTTGGCGCGCAGCCAATCGAAGCTGGGTTTGGCGAGTGTGCTGGAGAAACAGGCGGCACTCGCGAGCAATGGAGAGCGTGTGACGATGTTGCGGGAGGCGCGTGAATTGGGTGCAGATGTTTATTTCGGCAAGCTCCGCGATCACTTGAACGCGGGTGAATCGCCTGATGCGTTCTGGCGGAAGAAGGCGGGCAGCGAGGCGGCGCGCTTGTCCGAGTTGCTCGGCGAATGGGATCAGGCCATCCGGTTTTATCGCGACATGCAGCGGGAAGGGTTGTCATCCGCAGACGTGCTGGAGAAGAAGATCGCCACGGCTGAGAAACAAAAGCTGAACGGCAACGGCAAAAAAAACTGAGCGGTCGTTTGACACGATTCTCTCGGCTGTTAGTTTCAATCAGGTTCAAATGAGCAACACATCAACAATCGAAAATCTTGTCGGCCTCACGCCGGACGCGGTGGCGGAGGTGAAAAATCTTCTCGTCACGCCGGAGAACACGGGCAAATCCTTTCGCGTCTATGTCGAGAAGGGCGGCTGTTCCGGGATGCAATACGGCATGGTGTTCGATGAGCAGCGCGATGGCGACATCATCGGCGAGCAGGACGGCGTGCGCGTGTTGGTGGATGCGTTCAGTGCCACGTATCTGCGGGGGACTCAGGTGGATTTCAGCGACGCGTTGACGGGTGGCGGCTTCAAGATCAGCAACCCGAACGCGAAGCAAAGTTGCGGTTGCGGCAAATCCTTTCAGACCTGACTGAAGTTTAGCCAGGCCGAACAACACCGCTCAGTGTGATGCTGGGCGGTTTTTTTTATGGCGCGGATCATCTTCGGACAAGCAGTGAGAAACCAAAACAGCTTTG
>JANNAO010000130.1:0-2410 GCA_031384405.1 Verrucomicrobiota bacterium
CCCATCCGATGGGGAGAGGGGCATCTCAGAAACCAACACGTCCACAGCAGACATTTTCCCCATCCGAGTCGGCGCGCTGGTGTTGGAAAACAATTCAGTCCGTGTGGCTGACGACTCCCTGCCGAATCATTTCCAGACGAGCATCGAGGAATTCACGGGCACGATCAGGAATATCGTCATGCCCGGCGCAAACAAAGCAGGCGTGGATATTCGTGGCAAGGTCAGTGCGCTTTCTCCGTTTGAAATTTCCGGTGAGGTGACGCCCGATCCCCAAAATCTGTTCATCAATCTCAAGATCGCGTTCACCAACACCGACCTGACGCCGCTGAGTCCTTACGCAGAAAAATACGCTGGTCGTCCGATCAACAAGGGCAAGCTCACGCTGGACCTTCGCTACAACATCGAGCAACGCGTTCTCAAGGCGGAGAACATTGTGGCGTTGGATCGGTTCACTTTCGGCGCGAAGAATGGCAGCCCGGATGCGACCGCGCTTCCCGTGAAACTTGCCGTGGGTTTGCTCAAGGACATCAACGGACGCATTGATCTGAGTCTGCCCATCGAAGGCAGTCTCGACGATCCGAAGTTCAGCGTCTGGGGTTTGGTGGGAAATGTGTTCAAGAATCTCATCCTGAAAGTCGCTACGTCACCGTTCTCCTTGCTCGGCGCGTTGGTGGGTGGCGGTGATGACATGCAGTTCGTCGAATTCGCTCCGGGCCGCGCCGACTTGAGCGAAAGCCAGACGAACAAACTGATGAAGCTCTCGATTGCGCTGACGAATCGCCCCGCTTTGGATGTGGAGATCGGTGCGACGTTTGATCCGGTCGCGGACACGGACGCGCTCGGACGGCAAAAGGTGATGGAGAAGATGAAGCTGCTGCACCTCCAACAACTCACCGCGCGCGGCAAGCCGTCACCTGCGCTCGAACAATTGAGATTGGATGATGGCGACTACGACGATCTCCTGCGCGCGGATTACAAGACCGCGTTCAACACCACGCCAGAGATCGCTCTGCGGGAGGCGATGGCCGCCGTCCTCGCTACGAATTCACCCGCAGACGCCAGAGCATTGGAAGCCGCGCAAGTTGCGAAAACTGAATCACGCAAAGGCGCCAGCCAACTGATGCGCGAAAGCAAAACCCTCGCACAACTCGCCGCGCAGATCACTCAGAAAGGCGGGATTACCGGCGCATCCAAGCCCAAGACCGAACGCGAACTGGTCCGTAACGAACTGGAAACGCGCCTCGCCACCACCGTTCCCGTGAGCAGCGATGAATTGAAAACGCTCATGCGCCAACGCATCGAAGTGGTGCAACGCTTCCTCCTGGAAAACGGACAGATCGCGGGCGAGCGATTGCTCGTCACGCAGCGCAGCTCGGAAGATTCCGCGAGCAAGGGTGCTGCTCGTGTGGTCTTCGAGCTGGAGTAGTCATGCCGGGCGCATCTTGATGATCCCACCTCTCACCGCCCATCAGAGGTTTGAATTTCCCGCCGTTGACTGAATCGCAATAATGCGATAGCGTCTTTTCCACACAGTGAACGCCCGCTTATGCCCAACACTCAGGTGATTTTCTTTCAGGATCCCGGCGGAGAAGCCCCCGTGGTCAGGTGGCTGGAAGAGTTGCGCGACAGCAATCCCAAGGCTTGGGCCAACTGTCGTGTGAAGATTGATATGTTGAGGCAGTCCGGTCACGAACTGCGGCGACCGGCGGCTGATTTGTTGCGGGACGGAATTTACGAACTTCGCGCCAGACAGGGGCATGTTCAGTATCGGATGCTTTATTTCTTCCATGGCCGGAACGTCGCTATTTTGGCGCACTCGTTGACCAAGGAAGATCAAGTCCCGCCGGTGGACATTGAGCGCGCGTTGAAGCGAAAACGGTTGTTTGCCGCCAACCCACAGGAACACACGTATGAAGAACCCACAGACTAAACACAGCAAAAAAACCAGCGATGCCAAAGTCATCCTTGATCGGATGATGGGCAACGACCCCGATGTCGCCCGGTGGGTGGATGAAGCCCGAACCAACGCAGACGTGGCGCAACTTATCTACGACGCGCGGACCAAGGCCAATCTCACCCAGAAAGATTTGGCGAAACTAGTTGGCACGACTCAATCCGTCATTGCGCGATTGGAGGATGCCGATTACGAGGGTCACTCCCTTTCGATGTTGAACCGCATCGCAGCGGCGCTGGAGCGGCGCGTTGAGGTCAGGTTTGTTTCCCTGTCAAAATTGCAACCCGCCTGAACAAAACCGCGCGGCCCAAGGCGAACCGATTGATGCAATCTTCTGCGACACATACAAACGTCTCCCGAAGACCGCGTGCCTTTGGATCGGGCCAGAGGGAGATTTCACGCCCGCAGAAATGGAACTCATCCTCGGCTCAGGCGCGTTGCCCGTCACGTTGGGAA
>JANNAO010000141.1:0-5070 GCA_031384405.1 Verrucomicrobiota bacterium
AAATAAAGCAACAAAACCGAGGACGAGGACGAGAACGACGACGAGGACGATTCTGTACCCTCACCCGACTTTGATCACACCCAAGAACCGACTACGTCCGCCTTGGTGCTTGGAAGTGCGCGCTTGGGTCATGTAGCATGATGCAGGAATTGACGGACACTCCGCTCGTCGTCTCAGCAGGGGACTTATCTCTTGGAAACGACTTTGATTCCCAACCCAGCAACATAGTGAAAACAATTGAAGCCAGTGAAACTACCGCCGCCGTTCAAGTTGAAGCCGTGAGCGGACGCGCGTGGAAGTTCGTGCGCGCCTTCGTTCGCGAACCGCTCAAGGTCGGCGCGATCTGGCCCAGCTCAGAATCATTGTCCCGCGCGGTGGTGGGAGGTTGCGACTTCGCTCCGGGCGATACCGTCGTGGAACTTGGACCTGGCACGGGAAATTTCACCCAACTGCTCTTGGATCGTTTGGACACGAATGGAAGATTGG
The DNA here is from genome assembly GCA_031384405.1 of Verrucomicrobiota bacterium. Lineage (GTDB taxonomy): Bacteria > Verrucomicrobiota > Verrucomicrobiia > Limisphaerales > JADLHS01 > JADLHS01. The sequence goes on from JANNAO010000141.1 coordinate 487, forward strand.
TGGCATTGGAGTTGAGTGCCACGAATGTTCAGGTGTTGCGCCGCCGCTTTCCGCAGGGAGAAATCCACTTCGATTCCGCAGAGCATCTCGCCAGACACGTCGCGCCGCAGACCGCACGATGCGTCGTGAGCGGGCTGGCTTGGGGAAACATGCTGCCTGCGATGCAAGATCGCATCATGAGCGCTATCACGAGTTCACTCGCGCCCGGCGGACAATTCGTGGCGTTCGCTTACAGCCACGCGTTTTATTATCCGACCACGGTGCGCTTCCGGAAGCTGATGTTTCGCGAGTTCAAGCGCGTTGAGATCACGCGAACCATCTGGCGCAATCTTCCTCCAGCCTACGTGTATCGCTGCTGGCGGGATTGAACTTGAAACGGAAGTTGTATTGCCACAAAAAGGCACAAGAAGCACAAAACGGAGGGACAAGAATACGGAGTTGTCTCGATGAAGGGCTTCACCTGTCGTGAGAGCGGTTTCTTTGCCGGTCAAAATTTTTGCCACTCAATCTCTTTGTGGCTAATCCCCAGTTCGCAAACAAAACGCCCCGGCCTTCTCGCGAAAGCCGGAGCGGTGATTTTTGAAAGCTGAATTACTTCGCCAGCGCAGGCGCAGCGGCAGGTGCGGTCGCCGCTTTCTTCGGTAGCTGCCATTCAAAGTCAATTTTCACTTCGTCCTTGATGCTGATGTCGCCAAGCACTGGAACAGACACTCGAGGTGTGATGCCATACTCGGTCATCTTGACCGGCGCACTTCCTTTGACCGTCAGGGTGTCCGCCTTCTTTTCAATCGTCACCAGCATGGTGTTGGTCAATGTTTTGCCAGCGATGGATAAAGTGCCCACAGCCTCGAAATGCAATGCACCAACCGCGCCCGCCTTGGACTTCGGCTTCAATTCGATGAGGCGATATTCGACATTTGGACAATTCGTCACACTCATCATGAGTTGCATCTTTTCGTCCATGGTGGCGGACTTGGCACTTTTGAAAGTCCGAACGGGTATCTTGACGTGAACGGTTGGCTTCGCCGTGGCTGCATCAGTCAAAGCGGACTCCGGAAATTTCGCATCCGCTTCAATATAGCCGCTGATCATCGGACTTTTCATCGTCCAGTCATGACTCATGAAGGAATCGCCTGAAGCTCCCGTGATGGTGCATTTGCTGGCTGCCGGTTTGGGTTCGTAGCGGACGCCTTCGGCGAGTGCGCCTGCCGTAAACAATGTAGCCAGCGACAATGCCACGAGCGTTTTGATTGAAGTGAGTTGTGTGTTCGTTTTCATAAATTGTTTCTGTGTCTGACGTTGGTTGGACGGCGCGCGCTCACGCCAATTCAAACCATTCTTTCTTAAACTCGATGCGTTTGCTCGTGGTGGCCGCTTCATTGATCTTCAATGCCAGCACCGTCGCTACAAATCCTTCCTGATAACCTGCCGCCGGACGATCGGGTGTCTGCCCGACCTTCAGTGACAGCACATAATCAGCAAGTGCCTGCTTGTCCGCGTTTTCATAGCTAGCCTTGAAATCAGCCACCGCTGCTGTGACTTCATTGCAGTTCGAAAGAAATGCCTTCAGCGCGTGATAGTGTGCAGGCGGGGCTTGCTGCGTTTGGGCACCTTCAATCAGTGCGGTCTGCTTGGAACTTCCCGCTGCGAGCACGATGCCCGTCTCATTGAAGAAATTATCTCGGCGCGCATACACTTCCCAGCCGAGCAGCGGCGAATCCACTTCCTTGAACATCCACGCTTTGCTGCCTGTGTTGTCCTGACGCATCATCACCGTGGCGTCTGTGCCGTAGAGCAATTCGTTCTCGGAATCAAACGACGTGGCGAGAGACGCGTTGTAATTCATCCGGATGCCGCCGGGAAATTCGATCACCGCTTCCACCGTGTCCGGTACATCGCGCCCGTCATCCTTCCACAACATCGTGGAACTGAAACCCGTCACCGCTACGGGTTCGATGTTGAAAAACCATCCCGCCTGATCAATCGCGTGGATACCGATCTCGCCGATGAGTCCCGGCGACGTGGCTTTCGTCAACCGCCAGTTGATCGCCTTCTCGCGATCAGAGTTCGGAGACGCCTGACGCCAGCTTTGTTTCTTGTGCCAATGCGCGCGCGCCATGACGGGCTTGCCCAACGCGCCGGAGCGGATGAACGGCAGCAGGAAATGCCGCTGCGGATCGGAGCGACCTTGCAACCCGACTTGAAATACTTGCGCCGTGGATTCCTTGGCCGCGAGTGCGATGGCGCGGGCGTCCTCGACCGTATGCGCGAGCGGCGCTTCGCAATAAACATGCTTTCCCGCCTTCAGTGCCGCGATGACGATGTCTTTATGTTGATGCGTACCCGTGGCAATGATCACGGCTTGGATCGAAGCGTCCTTCAGCAACTCCTGATAATCCTCCACCTGCTTTGCGCCCGGAGCTTTGGTGGCACTGCGTCGCATCATCGCCGGATAATTGTCACAGATGGCGACGATCTCGGCTTTTTCCAAACGACCGAGTTGATCCAAAATCTCGCGTCCCCACGCGCCGAGACCGATCACGGCGACTTTTACTTTAGGTCCGGCATCCGGCGGCGGCGAGGTTTGCGCCGAGGCAGACGGCGTCATCAACTGCACGCCGCCCATCATCGTCATCATCGCGGCGAAGGTGCTGCCTTTGAGAAAATCGCGCCGGTTGAAATCAGCGGCGTTGTCGTTTGATTGGTTCATGCGAATAAAGAATCCTGTTTTGCGCGGACGGTTTCAATCCTGAAACAAGGATGGGTCATGGCACGTTTGGGTGACTGGGACTGATTGAATAAGGAAGCCAGGAAGCCATGAGCGGAGCGGGTCCAAAGTTGTAGGGCACGACGTAAGGAGTGCTGCGCTGGAACACCTCGTCACTTCGTTGCCTACAAAGTTTTGTAAGAATCTCGAAATAAAAACAATTTCCACGTCCCCCTTCATGGTTTCCTAGCTTCCTTATTCAACAGGTTTCAGCGGTCACGGCTTGGCGTTTCCTTTTTCCAGGCCGAGTGCCCACTTGATGCCGCCGAGCAGATGTTCTTGGAACAGGAGCGCGACTTCCGGCGAATTCTTACGCTCGCCCTTGCCATCTTTGTAGTTCGCGTCCCACACATCTTCGCGATGGCCAAGCGACGTGTAGAACACGCGACCTTTGCCGTAGTTGCTGCACCACGCCACGGGGTAATAACCGGGCGTCTTGTCGTTCGCATCCTTGCCCAACGCAAGTTTGTCCAGCGTGAGCAACCCATGAACATTCGTGCGCTCAAAACTTTTCAACTGATAGATTTCGTCGAAGATTTTCTGACCGCTGGAGATGTGGCGGCAGGCTGGGAACGTCGCGTCCTGATTGATCAGTTCCACTTCCACCTGCGGCCCGTGCGTCTTGAACTCGCCGCCGATCATCTCGATGAATGGCCGGAAACCGTGGAATGTATCCGTCGCTGCGTGGACGCCCACGAAGCCTTTGCCGGACTTGACCCAATCCACGAACGCCTGCGGATCAGGCAGCGGCAGATCGCCCGTCGTGTTCGCGAAGATGACCGCGTCATAAGTCTTCAACGCCGCCGCGCTCATTTTTTCCGCGAGCACCACAGCCACGGCTGCCTTGATCTTGGCGTTGTCCGGTTTGCCTTCGGCGTTCTTGTATTCCGCCGTGGCGGTATCCAGCCCTGCAAATTCCACCGTGAACGCGCCGCTCTTTTGCGCCATCTCGGCGAGCGTCTTCTCCATCGTGGGAATGCAAGAGTGCCGGAAACCTGTCGTGGTGCTGACCACCAGCACGCGCTTGGGCGACGACTTAGCCTGAGTGCTACACGTCGAGCAGCCGGAAAGCAGCGTGACAAACGCAAGCGCGGCGATGGCGAGTGTGGGAATGAAGTTCTGTAAGTGGAGATGTTTTTTCATTTTGATTTCAGGAAACAATTCTTGCCGAACCCGACGCTGGCGGGCGAGATAAAATTCAACTTCACTGAAAAACAACGGCTGGCACAGTTGGAGTTTTTCCTGTTTTCCCGCCCACGTTTCCCGCACAACTAAGCCATGTCTGCGCCCGCTCAACTGATTGAAATGCGAAACGTCTCCAAGCGTTACGATGCTTTGAGCGTCCTCGCCGATGTCTCGCTCAACGTCGCGCGCGGTGAATCCCTTGCCATCGTCGGGCCGAGTGGTTCTGGCAAAAGCACGTTGCTGCAAATCCTCGGCACGCTGGATCGCGCCACGAGCGGGGAGGTGTTGCTCGATGGAAAAAATCTCGCCGCGCTGGATGACATCCAACTTGCGTCCGTTCGCAGCCAGCAGATCGGCTTCGTGTTTCAATCTCACTACCTCCTGCCGCAGTGCACCGTGCTGGAAAACGTGCTCGTGCCGACTTTGGCTTGCCTCAAATCCGAAATCCGAAATCCGAAATCCGAAATGCCTGAAGCCCGCGCAGAACGCCTGCTCAAGCGCGTCGGACTCAGCGAGCGATTACACCATCGCCCTGGCCAACTCAGCGGCGGTGAACGTCAACGCACCGCCGTCGTCCGTGCGCTCATCAACTGTCCGCAACTGCTGCTCGCTGATGAACCGACCGGCGCACT
>JANNAO010000231.1:0-7979 GCA_031384405.1 Verrucomicrobiota bacterium
AAAACAGATCAAAACCCGATCCCAAACAAATGGGCGTCTGGTTTCGTCATGCATTGCTTTATTTTGCATTTTCCGCCTCAGACTTCATTTTGCATTTTTAATTTTTAATTGTTCATTGCCTCTCCTGCTTCAGGCCGCTCCGCAGATCACCACCTTCAACAAGTCCGGCCAACTCACTTGGACGAACGCAACCGTGCCGGGAGTTTCCACCGTCGAGGTCGCCACGGCGTTGAGCAACAACTGGTCTCCAACACAGAATTCCTATTCCGTCACGTCCACTGGATCAGTCATCGTTCCTGTGAACTCGACGAATAAATTCATCCGCCTTCGCAATGTGGATGTTTCCCCGACGGCGCAAGGCTTCACCAATTTGATCCAAGCCTACGGAATCATGGAGACGCTCTGTGGCGATGGCGTAGGGCGCACGGATGGCGTCAGCTATTGGCAACCGCATTTCGAGGGCGGCGTGGCGGCGTTCGCGTCGCTCTCCCGACCGCACTACGCGATGGCGGACAAGGCGGGGAATATTTTCATCGCGGACAAGAACAGTCATGCCGTGTTGCGCATCTCAACGAACGGCACGGTTCATACTCATGCAGGAACACACGATGCCGGATACAACGGCGCAGGGCCGATGGCGGCCACGAACATGTTGTTGAATCTGCCCAACGCGCTCTGGGTTCGCAGCGACGGCGTGGTTTATGTGCTCGATACAGAAAATGCCCGCGTGCGGCGCATCAGCACCAACGGTACGGCGGTCACACTGTTTGATGCTAAAAGTCCGCCCAGCAGCGGACTCGGCGGCGGACGTTGCCTTTGGGTGAAGGATGATGAGTCGCTCGCTTACTTTGGGAACGGGGACAAACTGAAGAAATGGACTCCATCGAATGGCGTTCAAAACCTTGCCACTAGTTTTACTGAACTCGGCACATTCTGCGTCGAAGCGAGCGGCAGTCTGATCGTGGCGGATCGCAACGACCACAAAGTCTGGCGCGTTTTGGCCAACGGTAACCGGACACAGATCGCTGGCAACGGCACGACCACTGGCGGCGGCGATGGCTTCCCTGCCCTCTCCACCGGACTCAATGGCCCGCGCGGTGTCTGGCCGGTGCCCACGGGCGGTTATCTGCTCTTGCTCCACGACGGCGCGCAACTCTGGTATGTGGACAGCGCGAACATCATGCACCTGCTCGTCAATGGACTCGGCGGTAACGGCTTTGTTCACGGCGGCGATGGACAACATTTTTACGCTCCCGATCAATACAACATCGGCGAGGGCCGCAGCGTCTCGATGGATCATGCAGGCAACATCATCATCTGCGAGAGCGATTACGGATTCATCCGGCGCATCCGGTTTCAGCGGTTGCCGGGAAACTAGGAATCGAAATGAACATTCAACATTCAACTCCGATGAATCGCGAGCAAGCATCGAACACTGGACACCCAATGCAACGGCGCGTCCGCGTCGTAAATGTTACTGCGTTGGACGTTGAATGTTGGGCGTTGAATGTTCCCCCCATTCTCTGATATGGCCCAGGATCATCGCCTCCAACAACAGCGCTTCGAGTTAAAATACCTCGTGAATGAATCCTCGACGGGTTGGATGCGCGACTTCGTCAGCAGCTATCTTGAACTCGATGAGTTCGGCATCGGCAAGCCCGGCATGGCGTATCCGGTTCACAGCGTCTATCTGGACTCGGACGAACTTGAGACGCACAACGCCTACATCAATGGCACCAAGAACCGCTACAAACTCCGCCTCCGCTACTACGACGCTGAACCGGACTCGCCTGTGTTCGTGGAATTAAAAGCGCGCGTGGACAATTGCATCATGAAACGTCGCTGCGGCATCCGTCACGAAGCCGTGCCGCTCGTCATGGCGGGTCAGTTGCCAGACATGGATCAGTTGATCACGAATGAGCCGCGCCATCTCGCCGCGCTGGAACGGTTCATCCTGTTGATGCAGGAGATCAACGCGCGACCCAAACTTCACAACTGCTACCAGCGCGAGGCGTGGGTCAGCCCCAACGACAACTCCGTGCGCGTGACGTTTGATCGTCAGGTATTCGTCGAGCCGTTTTTCCGCAATGAAGCCACCGTCGAGATGCGCAACCCCCGGCTCGTCTATTCACCGTTCGTGATCCTGGAACTCAAGTTCACCAACCGATTCCCCGACTGGTTCAAAATCCTCGTCCAGCGTTTCAACCTCATGCAAGGCTCGTCCGCCAAGTATTCCGGCGGCGTGACGCTCGTCGGGGACGAACACTTCAGCCCGGACGCGAACTGGCAGACCATGTCATCAGAAGATGCGATTGCGCCCTTGGTGAAGGAAGGGTTAGCATTTCGGGCAACATCAACCAAATGAACGACTGGTTTCTCAATGGCGATTACGGCACGACGCCGACCAACTACGCGACGTTTCTCATCGCGATGTTGCTCGCGTTTGTGTGCGGTCACGTGATCTCGTGGATTTACATGCTCACCCACAGCGGGCTTTCCTACTCCCGTTCCTACGTCAACTCGCTCATCATTTTGCCCGTCATCGTCGCGCTCGTCATGATGGTGCTTTCCAACAACGTCGTCATCGCCTTCGGCCTGATGGCGATCTTTGCAATGGTGCGATTCCGCAGCGTCCTGCGCGACACGCTCGACACGGCATACGTGCTCGTCGTGGTGGTGCTGGGGCTGGCTTGTGGCACGATGAAGTTCACCTCCGCGATCATCGGTTGCATCTTGATGGCCGCCATCATGGTTTATTTCTGGGCCAGCGGCTTCGGCACAAGGCATCGCTATAATCTCATCCTCAACGTCCAGTGGGCGCGCCCTGCTTCAGAACTCGACGAATTGCGCGGACTGCTCCGACGCCACGCCCGCTCCTCCACCTGCGCCAGCCAGCGCTCTAATGACGCGGGCAAAGGCGTGGATATTTCCTATCGTCTGTTGCTGCGCGATGCTGACCGCAGCCACGAATTGATCGAAGAAGTTCGCGCCTTGAGCGGCGTCACCAAAGTGACATGTCTTCAAGCCGGAGATGAATCTGAAATATGAAACCTGACGGACTTACGCCCATTCCCACGCCGCCCGCTCAACGGTTGCGCGATCTTCGCACGCGCTTCCTGCCCATGGCCGTCGTCGGATGTTGCATCCTCAGCATCGGCGTGCTTTGGAAGAATAACATCGCCGCACCCACGCTCGTGGGACAGGCCGAGCCTGTAATCTCAAATCTTTCCTCACACGAATCCGGCGTCCTTACCGGGTTCAACGTCACTCGCTTTCAACGCGTCAAAACGGGCGACATCCTGGGGCATGTGTTGATCGCGGATCCAAAAATTGTCGCCGCATCGCTCGCCGTCGTGCGCGCCGAGATTGAAGAATTCCGCCTCACGGATTCGCCCCTCGTCCAACAACAACGCAATGCCGTGGATTACGTTCAAGTCCGGCTGGACTGGATGCGCCAACGCGCCGCGCTCGCCACTTCCAAAGTGAATCTTCAACTCGCGGAGATCGAGTTGCGTCGCAATCAAGACCTGCTCAAAGATAATCTCGTTTCACAGAGCATTTACGATCTCGCGCTCGCCACGCGCGATGGTTACAAAGGCGAAGTTGAGGAACTCACCAAACTTGTCGCAGAAGGAGAGCAGAGCTTCAAAGAACTCAATCCCTCGGGCGACCTCGTCAAGTTGTCCGGCGACCCGACCCGCGCCGCGATGACCTTGCAAGAAGCCAAACTCCGTCAGATCGAAGCCGAACTCAGCCCTGTCCCGCTCCGGGCTTCGATGGATGGCGTCATCACCGCAGTGCATTTCCGCAGCGGCGAATCCGTGACCGCCGGGCAACCCATCGTTTCCATCGCCTCTGTTCAACCCGTGCGCATCGTCGGTTACATCCGTTCACCGAATCCGGGCGAACCCAAAGTGGGAACGAAAGTGGAAGTCCGCTCGCGCGTCGGCAAACGTGAAGTCGGCATCGCGCAGATCACCGAAGTGGGAACGCAACTCGAAGTCCCGCCGCTCGCACTCGCCTCGTCCGCCCGACCACCGAACACAGAACTCGGATTGCCCGTGGAGATCAGCCTTCCCGCAAACTTGAGCATCCGTCCGGGCGAGTTGGTGGATTTGACGCTCGTGATTGATTAACTCGGCAAGAATTGACACGACTTTAGTCACTGACTGGAAACCCATGTTTCCCAGTTCGTCGTTACTCTCGAACTCCACCCAAACAAGCCGAGGCCGAGGCCGAACCGGGCCATCGCCAGCCAGTTGAACCGCTATCTGGCGGGCTATTCTCCTGTTCAGGCGAGGCCTGGCGCGTAGCCCGCTCGCTTCCGATTCACGTCACCACTGAAAACAGCGAAGAATCACTTTTTCTCAATCTCCGCGAACAACGCATCCAGACTGTTCAACGGTGAATCCCGGCGTTGACTCAACGCGTTCCGCAAAAACTCTACGCCTTCCGGGATATTACGAACCGACTTCGGCAACGTCGCACCACAGGCATTCGCGTGGCCACCGCCCTGAAATTTTTCAGCGATCTTGATCGCCTCGCCGTTGCGACTGCGGAAACTCGCGATCACCGTGTTCGCCCGCCGAAACAACGTCACCAGCACGGGATACTTCGTCCCACCGCCTTCGAGGAGTTGATGCACGATCTGATTGCTGCTGCCCACCACCGTGTCCACGTAGCCGAGCGTGGGGCTGATCTCGACGATTTTTTTCCTGCTCCACTCGTAACCAATCGGGTCTTCAATGCGCCGCTTCACCGCCATCACTTCGAGCAGCGGATGATCCAGCAACCTCTCAAGCTGGCCGTCAATCAACGCGTGAAGATTCCAGAAACCATAAATCTTCACCAAGTTCGCGTAATCCCCAGCCACCGCGAAATCGGGATCCTCTTCAAGAAACAAATCCGCCACGTTGTTCAAATGCACGAGCCGATCCAACGCGGGAGATTTCAATCCATGTTCACAACACAGTTCGTAACAGAGCAGCCCGGCGGATTTGCTGATGTCATGGACGAACGTCGCGCGTTGGGGCAACACCTCCGTGACGTGATGATCCACGATGAGCCAGTTCGGTTTGTCGAGACGCGGCTCGAACGTCAGGTCGGTGACCCATGCCGAGTTTTCGCGCGCATCACGTTGCTTCCAGAAATTGTAGTGATACGCCTCCAGCTTGACGTCGGCATTGAACAACTTCTTCGCCAGACGCCGCAGCAGGATACCGGAAACAAACCCATCAAGATCGCTCTCGTGGGTGATGATGACATCCGGGTTGGGCAACACATTCATCCACGCAGACTAGGCGAATGACAACTTCGTGGCGAGTCGCGAATTGAACACTGGCGAAGCTTTTTCGAAATTGTAGGGCACGACGTGAGGAGTGCTGCCCGAACGACTCGTTACCTCGTCGCCTACAAATGTCGAAAGAGCGTCCAGCAAGAAAAACTATTCCCCGCGATACACTGCGCGCGCCGTGCAAGTCTCCGCCACCACCACTTCCGTCAACAACGGCAGCTTGGGTTTTAACTTTCGCCAAATCCACGCGGCCACGACTTCGCTCGTGGGATTCTCCAGGCCGGGAATCTTGTTCAGATAATTGTGATCCAGTTTTTCCCAGAGCGGTTTGAACGCCTTGCTGATCTCCGCGTAATCCATCAGCCAGCCCAGCTTCGCATCGCACTCGCCCGCGACCACGATCTCCACCTTGAAGCTGTGCCCGTGCAGTCGGCGACACTTGTGCGCCTTCGGCAAACGCGGCAACAAGTGCGCCGCCTCAAACTGAAACGATTTTCTTAGTTCCATTTTCATAAAATGTTCAAACTGTCGGATGACTGGATGACTGGATTGTTGGATGGATGGATAAATGGATTCACGCCGCCCGACAGTCCATCCATCAATCCAATCATCCACCAATCCGACCACCCGCGTTCACCCCTGCTCCCAATCCGTCCACGTCACCAAGTCGCCCAACGTCGGGCGACCATCATGTCGCCACGTCAGCGGAGGATTCTGCATCTGGCCGAGCGGACAAACCCGCGTCGCACCCCAGCGCGCAAGTTGAGTCGCGATTTCTCCGGCGCGATGTTCCGGCACGGCGATGCCCACCGTGGAAACTTGCGCGCGAACCGCATCCGCGTTGTGGATCAATTCCTCCACGCCTGCCACTGACTTCACGTAAATAAACCGATGGCAGCAGGACAATTGAAACCTCGCGTCCGCCTCGCACACCACCGTCCACGCCGTCGAGCCGTTGCTCTTCCAGACGTGCGTCTCCGGCGAGTGTGCCGCGCGCAATTCGTAGATTGCCCGCCGCGCCGCAATGTGCGACGCGATTTCAGGATGCGCTGCGCCACGCGGCTCGGTGCTTTCGCGCTTCGCCAATTCCTCCGCGAGTTGCCGCGCGAATTCTTCTGCCGAACTCAGACCGCCGCTTTGCACATAGATCACATGCGGCGAGAGGCAGCCGAGTTGATCCCACGCCGTCACGTCGTCAGCGGCGCGAGCGATGATTTTGCGCGTGTTGTGTTCCGTCAAAACATCCGCCTCCACGTAACCAAAACTCACGCGATGACCGTAGCCCAAAAACCTGACGCGCTGCGGAAGGCGTTTCTGAATCGTCGCCAACGTTTCATCACCGCCCGTGGCCGTCACGCAATCCGCTTCCGCGAACAACACCTCTTCCAACGCCAGATTCCCGCCCTGCCACTCGGCGATCTCGATGCACGCCGCGAGCTTCGGATCGTATTCGTAGATCGAGTGCGCGAACAATCGCGGCAGCAGCGTCGTGCCGCGAGCACACTTCACAAACTGCGCCGAACGCGTCAGCAACCCCAGCACCATGCTCATCAGCGTCGGATTCGGGATATTGCCCGCCGCGATGTGGACGAGGAACTCCGGCCCATGCGCGATGGCCGCCCTGCCCGTCTGTTGTTCAATCTCCGTGTTGCATAATTGATCCAGTCGCCGCACGTCACCCAACTCTTGTTTGAGCAACGCATGAAAGTTTTCAACCGTGAGTTGACGGAAGAATCCATCCAATCCGCGCGTCAACGTCTCGCGACTAAACCCCAACACCGCCGGGCCGTGATCCAAGGCGAGCTTGCGGAATCTGTTGTCCGCGCTCAACCACTCCGCCGCCACGCCCGACAAGGTTCGGATGATTTGATCCGTCGAGCGACGCATCAGGTAGCTCTCGCGATTGCGTTTCAACGTGACGCACGCTTCGCCCAGCAACGCAGGCGAGAGCGTCGCCTCCTTCGGCAAGTCTGCGAGAAAGTATTCAGGCAGGTTCATTTCTTCGCCTCCAGCCGCTCGCGTTTGCGAAGCGTGTTCAGCCCCAGCAATCCCAACAGCGATATCACCACGAACGCCGCCAGCCCGTAGTAGAGCGGGAAGTATCCTTCGATGGTTTGCGCGCTCTTACCGAGTCGCTTCACCGCATCACCCGCGATCCAGTGCGAGAGATTTCCCAGCAACCCGCCGATGGTGATGAACAATCCAAACACCCTCCCGCGCACCGCATCCGGCACAGACTCCATCAACATCGCTTCCACCATCGGATAACTCGCCATGAAGAAAAATCCGTAGAGCAACAGCACAGGAATCGCCCACGACTTCGGCACATGCGGAAACAGCGCGATCAACACCGTGGCGATGAGCAGCACGGACGCCGTCCAACGTTTGCGTCCGCCGTCGCTCAGGTGACCGAACAACGGATTGCTGATCGCGCTCGGCAGAAAGATGCAACTGATCACCACACCAGTCAGCGCGGTTTTGTAGCCATGAGCTTGTTGTAGAAACAACGATCCCAAACTACCCATGCTCGTGCCTGCAAAGTCTCGCAGACAAAACGCAAACGCACTCGCGATGAAAACAACCCACAACGCTCGCGTCGGAAAAAGTTTTTGCTCTGGCGCGTTGGGCTTCCGCTGTTCGCCTGATGGTTTCTCTTCATCCGCAAGCCACGCGAACAAGATCGCCG
>JANNAO010000232.1:0-4038 GCA_031384405.1 Verrucomicrobiota bacterium
CAAAGCGATGGCGAGAAGATGTCGAGCGACGGCGTAAAATTCTCCCCCTCTCCTTCGGAAGAGGAGAGGGAGGCATTACAGCCCGCGCTTTTTGATTTTGTGGCTCCACCGAAAATAGCGAAGAACCCTTTGCCTTATCGCTGTGGCCGAGGACGGCCACACTCCGCCCAAATCAAAAACCCGCATCGGAGTTCGGGTTCAAACCTCATTCATCGCATCCCGATCTTTGCGCCTCTTGTGCCTCTTTGTGGCAATCGGCTTTCCGCCGCTCAAATCACCGTGCCGTGCGGGATGCTCGCGCCTTTGGGGATCACCACGATGCCGTCGCGGATGAAGTAGAGCGGGTGGTCGAAGTTCTCCGGCTTGCCCACGGGCGAGATGGTGACGTTGTTGCCGATGCGAGCGTTCTTATCAATGATGGCGTTCTCGATCTTGCAGTTCGAGCCGATGCCGACGCGGGGTTTCCCGGAGCGTTCGTGTTCCACGATGGATTCCGCCGATTCAAAATAATCGCAGCCGAGCGCCACGACACGGTTCATCTCTGTTCCCGGCCCCACGATCATCCGCAAGCCGACGATGCTGTTGGCGATCTTCGCGTGATTGATGATGCAGCCGTCCGAGATGACCGCGTGATCAATCTGCGCGCCGTTGACCTTCGAGCCGGGCAGGAAACGCGGACGACTGAAGATCGGCGCGCTCATGTCGAAGAAGTTGAAGTGCGGCAACTCCGCTGCCATGTCGAGATTGGACTCGAAGAAGGCGCGGATCGTTCCGATGTCTTCCCAATAACCTTGGAAGATGTGCGAGCAGACACGGTGCGTCTCGATGGCGCGCGGGAGGATGTGTTTGCCGAAATCGGAGTGGTCATTGTCCAACAGTTTTTTGACAACGTCGCGGTTGAAGATGTAGATGCCCATCGAGGCGAGGAAACTTTCCTCATCACCTTCGATGTCGAGTTTTTTGTACCACTCCTTGGGCAGCCGCAACGAATCCTGCACCGCTTCGTCCTTGGGTTTCTCCACGAAGCGCACGATGCGGCGATCTTCGGCGATCTGCATGATGCCCAGCGCGGACGCTTCTTTCCGTCGCACCGGGAGCGTCGCAATGGTCAAGTCCGCGCCGGTCTCGCGGTGTTCCGCGATCATCCGGCGGAAATCCATGCGATACAATTGATCACCGCTCAGGATGAGGAGGTATTCAAAGTCGTGATCCAGGAAGTGCGTCAGGTTTTTCCGCACCGCGTCCGCCGTGCCTTCGTACCAGGACGTGTCGGAGAAGGTCTGTTGCGCCGCGAGGATTTCCACGAAGCCGCTGGAGAACTGGTCGAACTTATACGACTGCGAGATGTGACGATGCAGCGAGGTGGAGTTGAATTGCGTCAACACATAGATGCGGCGGAAACCGGAGTTGATGCAGTTGGAGATGGGCACGTCCACGATGCGATACTTGCCCGCGAACGGCACGGCGGGCTTCGCGCGATCCTTCGTCAGCGGGAACAATCGCGAGCCTTGTCCGCCACCCATGATGACGCAGAGGACGTTGCTGGTGTTGAGCGATTGCCGGGTGATGCGATTCGTGTTGGTTGACATTTGTTAAATGAGTTGAAGTTCACCGAGATGCTAGGAAAGCCGGATAACAGGCGGCAAGCTTCTATCGCAACCAGAATGGGGGACGAACTTTACTCCTCCCCGCCGCCGTTGTTGTATTCCGCTTTCTTGCCCCAACGATTTTGTTTCTCCGGCAGGCTCATGTCCACCTTCACATGATACGCGTCATCGCCGAAGGTGTGAGTCACGGCCTTCTGCAATTCCTGCGACGGCGACACCGTGTAACGCTCATGCGGCGACACAAAAACCGTCTGGCCCGTCGGATAGCGGAAACAAAACATCACCTCGCACTTGCCCGGATGCGCGGCGATCACGTCACGCAAGGTTTCCATGCTCCCGGGTTTGATGTGCGCGGTGTGTAGGTGGAACGTCACGCGCTTCGTGTATTTCTTCGGCGCGTCTTCGAGTGGAAACATCTCCTGCGGAAAAATCTTCGGCTTGTCCTCGCCCGTGTTCACCTCGCCGATGACCATGATGGCTTTGTTCAACTCCAGCAACGCGCGGAACTTGTCGTAGTTCTCGTTCATCACCAGGATTTGCACCGAGCCTGCCAGGTCTTCGAGCGTGACCATCGAGTAAGGCTTGCCGCTCTTCTTGGAAACGCCGTGCTGCGCCGCCGCAATCAATCCACCAATGCGCGTCATCGAACGCGTCGGCAGCGCACTCAGCGTGGCTGTGGTGTTGAGGCAATACTTCTCCAAGATCGGCGCGAACGGCGTGAGCGGATGGCCCGTGACGTAGAAGCCGAGCAATTCCTTTTCGTGCGCGAGCAATTCGTGCTGCGGCCACTCGGGCAGATTGCTGATGGCTTCGGGCATCGGCGGAGCTTTTTCTTCGAGAGCACCGAACAGCGAGCTTTGACCTTTTTGTTTGTCGGAAAGAATGCTCGCCGCTCGCGCCATCGTGCGCTCGATCTGCGCGAACAGCGTGGCGCGCGTCTGACCGAACGCATCGCACGCGCCGGACTTCACCAACGCTTCCAAAGTTTTTCTGCCGAGCGAACGTCCATCCACGCGCTCGCAGAGTTCGGTGAGCGATTTGAATTTCCCGCCTTCCATGCGCGCTTTGAGAATCGCCTCCACCGCCGCCTCACCCACGCCCTTGATGGCCACGAGACCAAAGCGGATGACTTGCGCTGGAGTGTGACCGTCCTCGGCCACAGCCCCGAAAGCTTTCGGGGCTGCGCCCGAGACGGGCGCACTCCGTTGCGCTGGCGCGAACGTCACATGACTTTCGTTCACATCCGGCGCGAGAACTTCCACGCCCATCACGCGCGCCTCGGCGATGAACTGCGAGAGCTTCGCCGTGTCGCCCAGGTCGTTCGTCATCATCGCGGACAGAAACTCCACCGGATAATTCGCCTTCAGATAGGCCGTTTGATACGCGACGATGGCGTAAGCGGCGGCGTGAGATTTGTTGAAGCCGTAACCCGCAAACTTTTCCAGCAAATCAAAAATCTGATTCGCCTTCGCCTTGGGAATTTTATTTTTCTCCAGACAGCCCTTCACGAAAATTTCGCGATGCTGCTGCATCTCCTCGACTTTTTTCTTACCCATCGCGCGCCGCAACAAATCCGCGCCGCCCAGCGTGTAGCCGCCGAGGTATTGGGCCGCCTGCATCACCTGCTCCTGATAAATCAAGATGCCGTAAGTCTCTTTCGCAATCGGTTCGAGCAACGGATGCTCGTATTCCACCTTCACCTCGCCGTGACGACGCTTGATGAATTCAGGGATCAGGTCCATCGGCCCGGGACGATACAACGCCACGAGCGCGGTGATGTGCTCCACGCTCGCGATCTGAAATTTGCGGCACAAGTCGCGCATACCACCAGATTCCAACTGGAAGATGCCGAGCGTCTCCGCACGGTTCAGCAAGTCGTAAGTCTTCTTGTCGTCGAGCGGGATTTGATCCACGTCCACCGTGATGCTCTGCGTGCGCTGAATCATCTCGCAGGTATTGCGAATGACGGTGAGTGTTTTTAACCCGAGGAAGTCCATCTTCAACAAGCCAAGTTCGCCGACAGGATTCATCGCGTATTGCGTGACGATTGCTCCATCTTCGTCCTGCTTGAGCGGAAGCAAATTCACCAAGGGTTGATCGCCAATGACCACGCCCGCCGCATGAACACTGGAGTTGCGCGACAAATCTTCGAGGATGAACGCCGTGTCAATCAACTCGCGTGTCGTTTCTTCCGTCTCGTACGCTTGCTTGAGTTCCGGCACTTGCTTGAGCGCTTTCTCCAGCGACATCTTCAACTCGGCGGGAATCATTTTAGCCAACCGATCGCACTCGCCGTAGCTCAAACCCATCACGCGACCGACATCGCGCACGACAGATTTTGCACCCATGGTACCGAACGTGACGATCTGCGCGACGGAATCGCTGCCGTATTTCTGGCGCACGTATTCGATCACGTCCGCGCGGCGGTCGT
>JANNAO010000241.1:0-2558 GCA_031384405.1 Verrucomicrobiota bacterium
GCAGCCTCGATGGCTTTGATCAACTCTTCTGACTCAGGCGCGATCTTGGAGTCGAAACGGTTCACCACCTTGCCGTCTTTGCCGACGAGAAACTTATTGAAGTTCCATTTGATGTCGCCGGGGAACGGGGAGTCCTTGCCCGCGAGCGCGACGTAAAGCGGATGACGGTTCGCGCCGTTGACTTCGATCTTATCGAACAGCGGGAACGTAACGCTGTATTTGCTGGAGCAGAAATGTTTGATGTCTTCGTTCGTGCCGGGTTCTTGCCCGCCGAATTGATTGCACGGAAAACCGAGCACGACGAACCCTTGCGCTTTGTATTTTTGGTAGGTGGCTTCGAGGCCGGTGTATTGCTTGGTGAATCCGCACTTGGACGCGACGTTGACGATGAGCACTGCTTTGCCCTTGTAAGCGGCGAGCGTGGTGGGTTTGCCGTCAATGTCCGCAAGTTTGATGTCGTAGATGGATTGGGCAGAAGCGGCGATGGCAGTCATGGCGATGAGTGAGGCGATGAGTGTTTTTGTTTTCATGGTTTTGAATCGTTGTTTGCAGTCGAGTGAATCAGACGGAGGACGTGATGACAACATTCAAAGCCCGGAGATCCAAGGCTCAGGCAAACGCATCTAAATCCGTTTGGATTTGGGCAGTTTTCATTGACACCGTGGCTTTAGCCCGGTGGAAATGGAGGCGAAACTTTGGTAGAACCGTTTCAACGGTTTCTCGCGGTCGTCATCAAAGCCGTTGAAACGGCTGAAAACTCATCTCCCCTCCTCTTACACCGGGCTAAAGCCACGGTGTTAATGAGATTTTCAAATGCGTCAGCCTTGCCCCAAGACAAGTTCTCGGTCAGCCGCGGTGAGCAACTTCCATTTGCCAGCGGGTAGTTCTCCAAGCAGTAATCTCCCGATGCGCACGCGGAGCAATCGCAACGTCGGATGACCGATGGCGGCGGTCATGCGGCGGACCTGGCGGTTCTTGCCTTCGAGCAACTCCATGCCGATCCAGCAATCGGGAACGCTCTTGCGGAATCGGATCGGCGGATCGCGCGGCGGGATTTGCGGGATGCCCGTCACTGTGAACCCGGTAGTGGGACAGGCGTCTCGCCTGTCCTGTGGCGCAGGTTAAACAGACGCCGTACCGGACAGGCGAGACGCCTGTCCCACTATGATTGGTTGTGGATCAAGCATCCACGCGCGACACGGCAAAGTCTTCCGCCCTTGAACCACGACTCCGCGCGACAGTTCTTCGAGTGCCTGCACCGTGGGGATGCGTTCCACTTGCACCCAATACTCACGCTCGTGAGCATGGCGCGGTTCGAGCAGTCGCGCGTTCCATTCCGGCTCGTCGCTCAACAGCAGCAAGCCTTCAGAGTCCGCATCGAGTCTGCCGATGGGATAAACATCTTTTGGAAAACCAAACTCCGCGAGCGGACAATTCGGCGAGCCGTCCGAAGTGAACTGCGACAGCACGCCGTAAGGTTTGTTGAACGCGAGAAGCATTGAAGTTCAACTCGCCACAGCCTGCGTTTCCACCCAGCGCGCCATGAGCCAGAGCAGATCAGCGAGGCGGTTCAGATAGATGATGATCTCCGCGTTGTGCAGTTGTTCAGTTTCTTGCAACGCGCAGACGCGTCGCTCTGCGCGGCGACAGACCGTGCGCGCCACGTCGAGCGCGGCGGAGTTCAAACACGAACCCGGCGTGGCCCAGCCTTTGAACGAAACGCTCTGCGCCTCGATCACTTTGACCAGCGCGTCGAGCTTGTGGGTGAACGGCGAGGTGACGAGCGAATAACCGTCCTTGATATAGCGCGGCAAATCTTCGACGGCGGTGGCGAGTTCGCCCATGACGGACACGAGGTCTTTCTGGATGACGAGAAGATTCGTGCTGATGAATTCGTGTTGGGCGGAAGCGCGTGCTAGGCCGAGCGCGGTGTTGAGTTCGTCCACGTTGCCGTAGGCTTCCACTCGCGGATGACACTTGCTCACGCGGCGACCATACATCAGTGCGGTCATGCCCTTATCTCCGGTCTTGGTAACGATGCTCATGGGTTCAATTCAAAATTAAAAATGAAAATTAAAAAATGGGAATCGGCTGGCGGAGTTCTTGTCCGTCGGAGCGCGGCTGTGCGTCCGCGACCAGCCGCAGCATCTCGATGGTTTCACTGCCTTTGAGTTTTTCGCGCGCTGCGGCTGGGCTTCGCCACAGCCGCGCTCCGTCGGAACACTCCGGCCACTCACGTCGCTGCATCCGTCGTGTCAAAACTCAACTGACCGGGCGCAGCTTCAGCGGTCGCTGCTGGCTTTGACTCGCCTTGCAATTGCACCAGCGCGAGTCGGATGAGTTTTCCCTGAAACGAATATCCCGTGGCGATGACTTCCAGCACGGTCGCGCCCGCCGCCGCTGTTTGGCCTTCTGCCAATTGGTGCCGCTTCTCATCGAACGCCTCACCCGTCGCGGCCAGCACCGGCACTAGACCCACGCGGCGCGCGGCATCGCGACACGCCTCTTGAAAATGGGAGAGCTGCGCGACGAGATTAGGCTGGCCGGATCGGGATGCG
>JANNAO010000283.1:0-8375 GCA_031384405.1 Verrucomicrobiota bacterium
GTGCCTGCCGTAGAGCCGGGCATCCCTGCCCGGCGGAAAGAAACGCACGAGCAACACACGAGACAAGTAATTCGAGAGACGTACAGAAATCTACGCCCCGTTCCGGGCGGCAAGGATGCCGCCCCCTACGGCAGGCACGGATGCCTGCCGCTACAATCGCGCCGCCCCGCCAGTTCCATTTCGGAGTTCGGGTTTAACGGTCACCGTCTCCCCGATGGGTGAGTTCGAATGTTTGTGTCGCACTACGGCTGCCAGACTGCGCGCCAGTATTTTTGAGACGGGCCGGGAGTGATGGCATTCGTGATGTTGAGCGTGTTGCTCGCGAGTGTGTTGGTGGATTGCGACGTCCAGGTGGTCAGGTTCGTGGAGGACTGGATCGCGTAACGCACGTCTGTCTGGCCTTGGAGTTGAAACACAAACTGACCGGCAGGCGCGGACGCAACTGTGGCGAGCGTCGGCGCAGTCGGCGTGAGCGTGATGAGTGTCATGGACATCTTGGGGAAGTTATAGGTGAAACTCGTGCCTGCGTTGGCGAGGCTGTTCGTGGTTATGTCCTTGGCGGCGGCGGTACCGTTGGTGCGTGTGGCTTCGTCGTTAAGTTGTCCGTAAGAGCGGAGCGTGGCGTTGGTGACAGGCGTGAATCCAGTCAGCGAGAACTGCGCGTTGAGATTTGTGACCATGGATTTGTTGACGACGAACAGGGAGACGGAGCCGTTGGCGCGACGCGCGGCGTAGGCAGAGAGATAGCTGTAATTGCTCGTGGGGGTGAGGATTTTATCGCCGGGCCGCGCGAACCATTGCATGAGTTTCGCGGCATAGAACGTCGGATGACGTGTGTTCAATCCGTTGACCATGCCGAGGTCACCGTAGGTGCGCCAGCCATAGATCGAGGGATCAAAAAATCCGCCGGTGTCGGTGCCGTTGCGGAGGTCCCACCAGACGAATCCCTTGAACTCGGTCTTGAGCAACTGCGCAAAACTGTCCGCGTAATACAGTCCGTTGACGATGCTGGTGGATTGACGCCCCTGCGCGCCAGAGTCGGCGTTGTTCTCGGTGACGACGAGTTCGATGTTCGTTCCGCCTGTGCCGAAATAGTCCGTGATCATCTGTCGCAAGTTCGCCGAATCAATCGCCCAGTTTCCAGTGGATTGGAGCAGTGAGAGGTCGTTGTCTGATGAGCCAGCGGGATTGTTGGGGTCTGTGTATTCGGGATAATGGTGATGGACGAGGAAGTCCGGCGTGACGTTCATGCTCTTGAGCGTGGCGAGCATGATGGGCGTCCAACCAAAATTGGTCTGGCCAGTGCGCGGGTTGTAAGCCGGGTGCATCCCGTTGAATTGATTCGAGTAACTGCCCTCGCCGGGTGCGGAGACGACACCGATCTTGATCGTGGGATCAGCGGCTTTCATCTGTGCGATGTAGTTGGAAGCGCGCACGGCGTAGGTGTAGGGATCGTGATGGAACGCATTCGTGTCCGTCTCCCACAAGCCGTAACATTCGTTGCCGATCTCCCAATACTTGTAACCGAGATTGTTGGTGATGTTGGCGTGACGAACCCAGCCTGCGGCTTCCTGCGCGGTGCCGCTGCCGTAGTTGACGACGATGAACGCTTGCGCACCGACGTTGGTGGACACGCGCACCATCTCGGCGAAGGACGCCGCCCACGTCCAGGCGTTGCTGAGTGTGGTGTTCGATCCCCAACTCGAGTAGCCATAGTGGAAGACGACCGGAAAGCCCGCGAGATATTCGTCGAGTGGGTGAACCGCGCCGGAGGTTTCCGTTGCGTCAGCGATCACGGTTCTGCCGAGGACGCGATTGAGTTACTGCCCAAAGGCAATCCGCAAGTCATCTTCATGGACATCAACCTGCCCGGCATGAACGGCGTGGAATGTGTGCGGAGATTGAAGGTGCTGTTGCCGGAAACCCAGTTCGTGATGCTCACGGTGTACGAGGATTCAGACCACATCTTCCAAGCCCTGCAAGCCGGCGCCACAGGCTACCTGCTCAAACGCACGCCGCGCGCTGAATTGGTCGCCGCCATGCGCGACGTCCATGCCGGCGGATCGCCGATGACCACCAACATCGCCCGCAAAGTTGTGAAAGCGTTCCATCAAGCCTCGCAACCGCAACCCGCCATCGCTGAACTTTCCACCCGCGAGAACGAAGTGCTGCAACTGCTCGCTCAAGGTTTTCTCTACAAGGAAATCGCGGACACGTTGAACGTGGCCGTGCCCACGGTGAACACCTACATCCGACGCATCTACGAAAAACTCCACGTCCGCTCCCGCACCGAAGCGGTGGCGCGCTTCGCCCATCTGCCCGTGCGCGGTGATCTGGCGATACGATCCCACTGACCCACACGCATCAAGGTCGTCCGCTTGGTTGGCGAAAATTGCTACGCCAAACGCGGCTTCGCTGCACGCCACCGATTTCCACTTCGGAGTTCGGGTTCAAGGCGCGATCTTCCCGCGATAATAACGCTGATCGTTCGTCGCGGGTTCGGTGAACAGGATTGGCGCCGCGCCGGTGTACACGGGCGACCACGCGCCTGAGTTCAGGTTTGTTGACACTTCCACGACGTAGTTGGAACTCGTCGTGCCGGTGAGCGTGAACTGGAATTGATTGTTCGTCAGGCTCAACAACGTCAACGTCGGCGCAGTCGCCGGCGGGCCACTCAACGGCGTAACGATGCCAGTGATCGAGAAATCCAACGCGCTGCTCACAGCCTGATCGTAGATATACCAATTGCCGCCCGATGTCGTCGCGCCGTGGTTGACGATGCGGAATGTCACGTTTGTTCCCGCCGGAATAGTCTGCAACGCGCTGATCGTCGAAAGATCAATCGGCGGCAACACCGCGCCAGCATTGGCTGACGACGTATAGGCGTTTGTCGCGAAACTCACAAATCCACCCGCACCGATTTGATATTGCATCACACCATTCGGCGGGCCGCTGCTGGAGCGGCGGTAATCAAATCGGCTCACGGACGTGAACGAAACTGTGTAGCCGGAGTTCGCGGTGATGGAGAACGTCGCAACATCATTCGCCGTAATCGCCGCCGCTGCCGTGGCTGCATCCCAACCATTGCCGCCCCACGCTCTGCTTGCTGCCGTGTTGATGGTGGTGACGCCTGATCCACGGGTGATTCCACCGACAGTGACGTTCGGCGCGTTGGTGGTCGGCGCGAGCGGCGACGTGCCGTAAGCCGTCTGTCCGCTCACATCCCAACCAGCGAGAACGCCCGTGTAACTTCCGCCACCGCCACCGCCGTTCGTCGCGGTGATGCTCGTGATGTCGTTCGCAATGTTGTTGAGCGTGTTCGTGTCGCCGCCGGTGCTGACGGAAACAGAATTCGTCACGCTCGCCGCTGCGTTCGTCGCCACGCTGACGGTCAACGTGATCGCAGGATAAGCCGAGTTCGTGGCGAGCGCGTCAGCACGAGTCGCGGTCAATGTGCCCAGCGCGATGCTCCAGCCCGTGCCGGTCATCGCGGTGGCCGTGAGTCCGGCGGGCAACGTGTCCACGACCGTCACCAATCCGGTAGTTGAGAGCGAGCCGACGTTGGTGACGGTGATCGTGTAAGTGCGCGCCGCGTCGCCTTGCGTGAATGTTCCGCTGTGCGATTTGGTCACGGCGAGATCAATCGTTCCGGCGGGTGGAGGATTCGTGGGCGCGGAGTTGCGCGGGTTGGGTGCGCCGGTGGCGAAGTCTGCGTTGTTGTTGCCGGTGTCGGTTGTGCCGTTGTTCAAACGGAAGATGGCCAGCGCATTGCCTCCCGCCGGAGCCGCGCCCGCGCCTTCAAACGCGCCTGCCGTTCCGTAGCCGACAAAGTCCGCGATGGCCACGCCGCCGACAGGATTTGCGCCGGAGAGCGCGGTCGTGTTAGTGCAGAGAGCGAGTTTGCCGTTCGATCCGCTGATGTTGATGGTGTTGGTGGAATTCGCTGTCGGTATGAGCGATCCGTTCGCACCACCCGAAGCGAGTTGAACAAGGTAATATCCGCCCGCTGGAATCGAGCCATTCAAGTTTCCTACCTGCCAGCCTGTGCCCGTTGCGCTGGCGTATTGAACAGACCAACCGCTGACGCTTGCGGGCAATCCGCCCGGGTTGAACAACTCCACGTAATCGTTGCGATACGTCGCGCCGGAGTTTCCGCCGCCGCCGTAAATCTGGCTGATGACGATGTTCGCCGCGTTGCCGGAGTTCACGGTGAGAATCGCCGGCGCGCTGGTGACTGAACCCGCGAAGTTCGTGACGACACAGTCGTAGCTGCCCGCGTCGCCTGTCTGCGCGCTGGCGATGAAATAGTTTGTATTGGTCGCGTTCGCGATGTCCGCGCTGTTGAACCGCCATTGATAACTGAGCGGCGCAGCGCCGACCGCGCTCACGCTGAAGTTCACCGGCGTGTTCGTCAGCACGGTCGCGCTCGCTGGGTTCGTCGTGATGAGCGGCGAAACGATCACCGTGAGCGTGGCGACGGAACTCGTCGCGCTGCCTGTGATGTTTGTGATGGTGACAAAATAATTTCCCGCATCCGCGCCGGACGCAGCGGCGATGTTGTAGGCGGAGTTCGTCGCATCGGGAATCGCAACCGTGTTGGAGAACCATTGACAACTGAACGGAACGTCGCCGATGACGCCGACGGAGAATCCTGCGGGCGCGCCACTCGAAACCGTCTGGCTCTGCGGCTGCGTGGTGATGATGGGCGCGAACCCTGCGCCGCAACAGATCGTGCTGTTGATGGCCACGGAATCAATCCACCAACCGAGTCCGCCCACGCTGCTGTCCGTGCCGGTGCGCCAGCGGAATTGAACAGTTTGTCCGGCGGCGGCAGCGGGCAGATTCACTGTCACCGTGCTGAACGTCAGATTTGTTCCGCTCCACGCTGCACTCGCACCAAGAGAACTAGCCGAGGAGTTGTATCCGCCGCTCGCGAATGAGCCGCCCGCGACAAGGATGTCCGTGAACGCGCCCGCGCCAATCTTGATTTCCAACACGCCGCCGTCGTAGGTCGTCTCGAATCCGTGGCGATGGCGGAAGGTGAGTTGCGTCGGGCCGGGGAACAACGCAAACGTCGCCGACACGAGCGAGTTTGATCCGGTCGTCGTCGCGTCGGTGGAATACATCGCGTTCGGAGCGGTGTCACTCGCGGTCGTGGTCGAGACCCACGCGGATTGTCCGCCACCCGCCGTCGTGCTCCAACCCGCAGGCAACGCAGGCGCGGTCACGCCGTCGAAGTTCTGCGAGTAGATCGCGCCGAGCGAACCAAGCGGAATCGTGAATGTGACGGGCAAATAATTTGTCGCGCCATCGGTGAGGTTCAACGTGGCGACAATGTTTGATCCGCAAACGCCATTCGCCGTGACCGAGAAGGATTGCGTGACGGAAGTTCCGCCCGCCACGAGCGCGCCGTAACTTTGCGCGCCGCTTGGCGACGTGACGCCGCCCGTGGCGAGCAGTGTGGCGACAAGATTTGTGGTGTCAGACGTGCCGATGTTTTTCAGCGCGATGTTGAGCGTGACGGTTTCATTCGGATCAACCGCGCCATTCGTGGCGTTGCAGCTTTCGGCGGTGACGGCGTAACCGTCGCCAGAGACGGCTGGACCAGTTGTCTCAGCCGCGTTGTAGATGACGAGCGCGAAATCCTGGTCGGTGGTTGGAGCTTCGTTCGGCACGCCGTCGGAATTGATGTTCGCTGCCGTGACGACGACGGTGAACGCGCCGCTCACGCCCGCCGGGATGAAAACGCTTTCGAGATTGTTACGCGGATCAGCCGCGCCGCCAGTGATGGAGTTTCCGCCCGAGAAAACATTTCCGCGATACGTGTTGCCGCCGACGGTGACGGTGAGATCGAGGTTGTTGTTGTAAGCGTTGCCGGTGGTGCTGCCGGGCGCGTCCGTCCACGCGAGCGAGACGCGGAAAGGTTTTGTGTTGTCTCCAACCGTGCCGGTGATCGTACGCGTCTGGCCGGACGCGGTGAATTTGTTTGTCGTCTCCTGATCGCGCAAAACGCGAGCGACGCCATCGAACGCCGTGCCGAGATTCACGCCGCCCATGCCTTGATTCGGCGAGGGCAACGTGTCGTTCGCGCTCACGCCCGTCATGTAACGCGCGGAGTTGACGAGGAACGCCTTGGTCATCGCGGGACTCGGCGGCATGAAGGAGTTGTTGATGAAAAATTGTCGCAACAACGCCGCCGCACCTGCGACGCCGGGCGTGGAATGACTCGTGCCGCTTGACGTGGAATAAAATTGCTGGCCGAGCGGGAAGAAATTATTCGCGTTGCCCACAGTTCCGCCGCCGGGCAATCCGCACACGCCCGTGCCGTTGAAACATGAGATCGCCGTGCCCGTGCCGTTCGTGGTGAGCGTGGCCTGACCGACGCCGCCGGTGACGTGTGTGCCGGGCGCGACGAGATCAGGCTTCTGCCGTCCGTCCGCACACGGCCCGCGACTGGAAAAACTCGCGATGTCCGCCGCGCTGTTCGCCTCAGTGTCGGGCGTGGTGCAACCGTCGTTGCCCGCCGCGCTGTTGCCGCCGTTGGCTGTCGAGTGCGAGTGAACGTTCTCCGCCGCGCCGACGACGATCACGTTTTTCGCCGTGCCGGGCGAGCCGACTGTTCCCGCAGCCGAACCGGCATTGCCCGCTGCGAAACAGAAAACCATTTGTTGATTGCCAGCCGTGGCGACGGCAGAGCCGGTCGGTTGCGCGTCGCGGGTCAGCGCGTCGTAGGCTTGCGCGTCAGCGTCGTAACCGCCCGCCGTATCCGCGCCCCAACTGTTGTTGCTCACACGCGCGCCATCGCGATACGCGCGAGCGGCGAGGTTGTTGTAATTCGGACTGGTGAACGTGCTGGAATCAAAAATCACCGACGCGCCGACCTTGACGAACGGACAGATGCCGAGGCCGAAATGGTAGCCGGAAGAATCCAGATGCGGCGCGGTGCTCATGGCGTTGAAGCCGCCGATGATGTGGGCGTTGAGATTGCCGTGACCGTCGCAACCTTGAATCGTGCTGCCCGCGTTGGGCGTGCCTTCGAGCCGCGAGTAGGCGACGCGTGTGCCGAGACCGGGCACGCCGGTTTTGTGAAGGCCGAAATGACCAACGTTCGTCGTGCCGTTATCAATGCCGCTGTCCGTCACGTCCACGACGAAGCCCGAAGCATCGAACTGTGATTGCGTGAAACCCTTGCTCGTGAGCCACGCGAGATAACCCGCGCCGCTCGGCACGTTGCCGGAAAGATTTCCCGCCATGATTTGACCCTGACGTTCGTCGCGACGCTTGCGGTCAAAGTGCGGCTGCACGGAGACCACATCGGGTCGCGCGCTGATCGTGGCGAGTTGCGCGGGGTTGAGTCGCACGATGACGTTGAGGTAGTGGAGCGTGGTGAATTGCTGCTCCACCGGCGCGAGCTTGAGTTGTTCGATCAACGCGAGCGTGACGGGATTCGCGTCGGCGTCTTCGAGCAGTTGCACGGTGAAGGAATCCGTCGGCGGCGTGATGGCGTTTCCTTTTGCATCGGTCGTGCGGGCGCGCGGATGAATCTTGTAGTTGTCGGCGTAATCGCCTTCCCACTGGACGAACGCGGCGGTGCGCGCCCAGTTCTGAAGTTTCGCGAGCGACGCAGCATCACCGTGGACGAGGTAGGAGTTTTGCGGAATGTAGTGAACGACCTTCACGCCGGTAGCTTCGAGTTCGTCGCGCCACTCGGGTTTGATCGGGCCGACGAAGTGGACGAGGTGAAACATGCGCCCGCCGAAACCGCCTTTGGTTTTCCGCAACGCGACAACGTGCGGCGCGCGGGTGTCGAGATGCCCGGAGTTCAATTCGATGAAGTCAGATTCGTCCGCAGACTCGGCGTTGTTTTGGCGCAAGGCACTTGGCGATGGCGAATCCATTTCGAGCAACTGGAAGCTTCCGTAATCCGCGAGGACTCGCGCGCCCTGCGCCTTGAGCGCGTTGGCGGCGGCGGAGTCGGTCACGCGGATTTTCAGCGGTCGCGCGGAAGCGATGTCGAGAGAAAGGAGAAATGCCAGCGCGAGGCTGAGGAGTTGAACGAAGCGGGTTGTCGCGTTCGACCGAGAGTTACGTCCGAGTGTCTTCACAGATTGCCGCAAATCGTAACCCCGATTTGTGGGCTGTCGAGAGGGTTTTCCGATCAGGTCTTTTTGAGCTGTTCCCGGTATTGCGTGGGGGATTCGCCTGACATGCGGCGGAAGATACGGTTGAAATGCGTCAAAGATTGAAAGCCTGCTGAGTAGGCCACTTCGCTGATGCGGAGGTTTGGATTGAGCAGAAGGTTGCGGGCTTTCTCGATCCGCACACGCGACAGGTATTCCGTGAAGTTGAGTCCAGTCGCCTTCTTGAACAACTTG
>JANNAO010000299.1:0-1939 GCA_031384405.1 Verrucomicrobiota bacterium
AACATTTCCAATTATCTGTTCACCGTTTCGTTGATCAACCTTGGCATGGGCCTCGTCGTGGGTGGCGGTCTCTACTTCATGGGTGTGCCCAATGCCGTGATGTGGGGAATGTTCGTGGCGGTGCTGAACTTTGTTCCCTACTTCGGCCCGGTCGCCGGAGTCATCATGCTGGGCGCGGTGGGTCTGCTCACCTTCGACACACTGTGGAAGGGACTCTTGCCGCCCGTGTGGTATCTGCTATTGCACACTTTGGAGGCGAACTTCATCACGCCGGTGCTGCTCGGGCGCCGCTTCACTCTGAACCCCGTGGTCATTTTTGTTTCGTTGATCTTCTGGATGTGGCTCTGGGGTGTGCCCGGCGCGTTATTGTCGGTGCCGATTCTGGTTTCGATCAAAGTCGTCTGCGATCGAGTTCCTGCCATGTCACACGTCAGTGAACTTCTTTCCCGATGAGCCAGCAACCTACCATCACAGGATGCCAATGAATCATTCTGCGGAAAAAACAGTGAACCGGGCGGGCGTGGGCAGCCATCTCATTCTGCAAACACTGGCCCGCGTGGGCGGCTTCGCTCGGGCGCAGTGGGATGAGGTGCGGCATGCGGCGGCGGTGATTGGAACGGTGTTTTCCATCGGTGTCCGCCCGCGATACTGGGTGCGCGCAGTGCGGACAGCATTGGCGCAGCAGATCCTGGCCATCGGCGTCGAACCTCTCTGGTTTGTCGGTGCGGTGGCGGCGTTCGTCGGCATTTCGGTGGTGGTGCAACTCACCTTCTGGACCGGACAAACGGGGCAATCACAACTGCTGGGGCCGCTGCTGGTGGCCGTCGTAGCGCGTGAACTTGGGCCGGTGCTGATCAATCTCATCGTGATCGGCCGCAGCGGCAGCGCGATGACCACCGAACTGGGAGTCCTCAAAATCAACGGGGACGTCCGCACGCAGGAAGCGCAGGGTAGCGATCCGTTCCTGCTTCTCGTGATGCCGCGCGTATTGGGCATGGCCGTGTCCACGTTTTGCCTGACGATTATTTTTATTCTCGTCGCCTTTGCGAGCGGTTACGTGTTCGCGGCCTGGATGGGAAAAGGCAGTCGTGATCTGCTGTTATTTGCGGACACCCTTTCCAACGCGGTTCAACCCAAGGATATTTTCAACATTCTCGCCAAAAGCATCGTGCCTGCCCTGTTTGCGAGCGCGTCCTGTTGCATCGGCGGGCTGGGTGTCCGCGATTCGGTGACGGAAATCCCGCAAGCCACGCAACGGGCACTCACCCGCTCTGTGGTCGGGCTTTTTGTCATCTCTGCCGTGGTATCCTTGCTGACTTATCTTTGACCATGAACGAAACGACCAACATTCCCGAACCTTCGCCCCGCGATAACCCAGGCCAACGGCTGAAAGAGCGCTTCCAATTCCGCCGGGTCAACGAAATCACCGGCACGTTTGTCCTCATCGTTGTCGCCGCGCTGATTGCCGTCGTCGTGTGGACGGGCCGCAGCCAGCGCTGGTTCAAAAGCAATGTCATGGTGCGGATTTCTTTGCCTGAGGCCGGCGCGGCGGGCATCCGGCAGGGATCGGAGGTTTATTTTCTGGGCACACTCGTGGGCACCGTTTCTGACGTCGTTCTGGATGAGAAGGGCCGCATTGAAGCCGAGACGAACATCCGTCGTGATTTCTTCCGCTTCGTACGGGCGAATTCATCAGCGGTCGTAAAAAAGAAATTCGGTGTGGCGGGCGATTCGTTTTTTGAAATCTCGCGCGGCGAGGGTCAGTCGTTGCCGGAGGAGAATGCTTCCATCGTCTGCAACGAACAGTTTCAAAGCGCGCTGGAAGCGGCTGTCGAGGAAGTCCGCCGCGAAGCAATGCTCGTGTTGAAGAAAGTCAACGGCGGCTTGGACACATGGACCACGCTCGGATCGAACCTCATCACCACCCGCGCCCGGCTGG
>JANNAO010000344.1:0-3749 GCA_031384405.1 Verrucomicrobiota bacterium
CGCCAACCACCAATGGCTCTCCCTTTGGAATTAGCCTCACCCGTCTTTAATCACACCCGATGGTCGTCTGGCCAGAGAAATTGCCTCCCCATGCGACGATCGTCCCATTACTCTTCAGCGCCAGAGCGTGAAAATATCCCCCGGCAATAGCCGCTACGTTAGTCAACCCCGCAGGGATGGTCGTCTGGCCATAGTCATTGTTTCCCCACGCGGCGACCGTCCCGTTGCTCTTCAGCGCCAGACTGTAAAATCCGCCCCCGGCAATGGCCACCACGTTACTCAAGCCTCCGGGGATGTTCGTCTGCCCAGAGGTATTAAGACCCCACGCCACCACCTTTCCGTCGCTCTTCAACGCCATGCTGTGATTGCCACCTCCGGCAATGGCTACCACGTTGCTTAGGCCCACAGGGACGCTCGTCTGGCCTTGGCCATTGAGTCCCCATGCGGCGACTGTTCCGTCGCTCTTGAGCGCCAGACTATGATAATACCCACCGGCCACAGCCACCACATTGCTCAAGCCCACGGGGATGTTCGTCTGGCCGTCGCCAGCGGATCCCCACGCGGCAACCGTCTTATCGCTCTTCAGAGCCAGACTGTGAAGACCGCCCGCGGCTATGGCCACCACGTTGCTCAAGCCCGCGGGGATGTTCCGCTGGCCCTCGGCATTGCTTCCCCACACCGCGACCGTCCCGCCGCTCTTTAGCGCCAGACTGTGAAAATCTCCACCCGCCACGGCCAGCGGTGCGCCAGTGGCGGTTGCACCCGGATCGGAGAAAGCGGTGTGACATTCATTGGTGACCACGGCGCTGCCGTTGAGTGTGATGACCGGCGCGACCACGGCGTGCACGCGCGGCGCAAGGAGGACGAACGCGGCGACGAGGGTGAGGATGGATGGCGAAAGGGTTTTCATGGTGGTTAAAGAATTTGGGAGTTCTAGAAATGTCTTAAGCGCATGGGAATCGCTGCCGAGCTTAGATATTTCTGATTAAGGAGATTAACTCACCTAAGGCGGTTGGTGTCAAGCGCCCGATGGGTGCGATTCAAAGTGACGGTCAGAGGGTGATTTGTTGTAAGTGATTTAGTACTGGATCCTTGGAGAGGTTTTGTATATTTGAAGTGGTTCATGAACGATGAACTGCCAAATCCCAAACCCGTTTGCATCCCCCGCCCGCCGCTGGAACAGCGGCTGGCGCATCGCCCCGACATGCTGGCACGCCTGCATGAACTGGCCGACACGCTGGAGCAATCTGTCACCGACCACTCCACCGCAGACCTCGCCGAAGCGCGCGTCAGTGCGCAGGTGCGCCAACTGGCTCGCGAAGT
Source organism: Verrucomicrobiota bacterium (assembly GCA_031384405.1). Classification (GTDB taxonomy): domain Bacteria; phylum Verrucomicrobiota; class Verrucomicrobiia; order Limisphaerales; family JADLHS01; genus JADLHS01. The sequence continues at coordinate 1,324 of JANNAO010000344.1, forward strand.
CTTGGAGCAATGGGCGCGCGAAGCCAACGACCACGCTCAAGCCCGGGTTCGCACACAGCATCCTGAAGCCATCCAATACGGTAAAAAAAAACGCTGAGGTGGCAGACCACCTTTGGCTGGGTGGAAGTCCAGGAAGCCCAATGGCGGCGGGGACGGCGCGGCGGCCTGCTGCGACCGTTCTGTGAACGGGCCGGGATCACGCCGCGTGGACGCTCCCGCCGCTTGCAACGCGCGCTGGTGGATTTCGGTGCGGAGGAAAGTTTCGGTCGGGCCGCCCAACGGGTGCAGGAACACTACGGGCTGGACGTATCTGCCACTTCGGTGCGTCGGCAAACCCTTGCGCACGGCGCGCAGATCAGTGCCTTGAAAGTCGAACCTCCAAAAGTTGCCGCTCACACCCTGATTGCCCAACTGGACGGAAGCATGATCCCCATCGTCGTGCCGTCCGATCAGAGCCCGGATCAACGCAAAGGCAAACAACTCCTCTGGCGCGAAGCCCGCCTGTGTCTGGCCCGGGTCAAGGATTCCGTGACGCCCTGCTACGCCGCCACCCTGGGCGGAGTCACCCTCACCGGCGCACTGTGGCGGGACACCGCCATCGCCGCAGGACTAGGGACACGCACCCATGTTCACGGCGTGGGCGACGGCGCCCCGTGGATACTGTCCCAGTTCCAGGAACACTTTGGCGGGCAAGGCGACTACCTCGTGGACTTCTACCACGTCAGCGAATATCTCGCTGCTGCCGCCGAGGTGATTGCGCCCAAGCACCCCGAACGCTGGCGGCGAAAGCAGCAGGAACGTCTGCTGGAAAATAAAGTGGCGGTGGTGTTGAGGACGCTCGCACCACATCTGGAGGCCGAAGGCGACAGTCCCGCACCCGTGCGTGACGCCCATCGGTATTTGAGCGAACGCAAGGAACACCTGGACTACGCCGGAGCGCGGGCGGCGGGGCTGGAGATTGGATCTGGAGAGATCGAAAGCGGACATCGCCATGTGATCCAAAAACGACTCAAACTGGCGGGCGGTTGGTGGAGAGAATCCAACGCCGATACCATGCTCGGACTCCGAGTCTCACGCGCCAACCAACTCTGGCCCCGTTACTGGCTGATTCCAAACCCTGCCCTCAACTGACCGTCACTTTGAATCGCACCCGCGCCCGATAGTAGGTGACGAGGTAACTAAGAGTCGGGTTCAAAAAGAGGGGAATCCTCCTTACGTCGAGTCCTACACGACTCGTTATCTCGTCGCCTACAAACTCACACCACCCGCGCCTCGCCCTTGCCCTTCACCACTTCGCCGATGAGCCAGGCTTTGTGCTTTTGCGCGCGGATGAATTTCAGCACGGCGTCCGCCTTGTCCGCCGAAATGATGGTAAAAAGTTTCATTCAATAAACTTCGTCGTGCGTTCCCACGCCTTCGAGCAGGATGGCGTCGCTGTCCTTGTGCTTCACGAATTGCATAATGACGCGCAAATCGTATCCACCACTGCACGCCCATGAACCGGCGAGTTTGCCTTTGAGCTTGTGAGTCTTGAGTTGCGGATGAAACGCGTCCTCGGCCAGCAATTCAAGCGTCAACTGAAGTTCGAGAGCGAGTTGCGGATGCTTGCGGGTAAAGCGGCGGGCGGAACGAACGAAAGCATTGGATGGCAGGAGCAGCCGTTTCATGCGAGAACTTTGCGCATGATTTCCGCCGGACTGGCCGGACGCAGTTTGCCGGATTTGAATTCTTTTCGCGCTTCAGCGACAGACTTGATCAACGCTTCGCGGCGGCGTTCGGCAAGACGGCGTTTCACCAACTCCATCAAGGATTCCTGTTGCTCGTCGGGCAGAGCTTCAATCGAATCAATCACTTGACCGTATGATTTCATGCGGGGACGGTAGCTCAATCCAAGTTTCCAAACAAGCACGGGATTATTCCACCCGTATCACCGTAGCGGCGGGCATCCTTGCCTGCCGTAGAGCCGGGCTTCCCAGCCCGGCGGAAAGAACCACACGCAAATCAAAACGCACCGGAACTTTTGTTAATACCAAACATGCCCACACTTTTTTCGGGCGGCAGGATGCGCGCCCTCTACGTCAGGCACGGATGCCTGACGCTACTCCACCCGCGCCTCGCCCTTGCCCTTCACCACTTCTCCGATGATCCAGGCTTTGTGCTTCTGCGCGCGGATGAATTTCAGCACGGCGTCCGCCTTGTCCGCCGAAACGATGCTTACCATGCCGATGCCCATGTTGAAGACTTGATACAATTCTTCGTCCGGCACGCCGCTCTTTTGTTCGATGATCTGGAAGATGGGCAGCATGTCCCACGAGCCTTTGCGGATGACGACGTCGAACAAAAGAGCGGCGTGCCGGACGAAGAATTGTATCAAGTCTTCAACATGGGCATCGGCATGGTAAGCATCGTTTCGGCGGACAAGGCGG
>JANNAO010000365.1:0-8823 GCA_031384405.1 Verrucomicrobiota bacterium
CGGCGAGGATGTGGATTGGTGCAAACGCTTTCGCGAGGCGGGCTGGAAAGTCATGTTCATGCCACGGGCCACTGCCACCCACTTTGGCGGGGGCAGTTCGTCGAATGCGCCGCTCCGATACAGCATCGAATTGCTACGGGCCAACTTGATCTATTGGAACAAGCACCACGGCTTCTTGGGCAAGTGTGCGTACCATCTGCTTTCCATCCTGTATCACTGTTTTCGATTGTTACCCCGAGCCCTTGTGAAGATGGTTCGCCTGAAGGCTCGTGACGGCGACAACAAATTCAGGGAACATTTCGTCTGCCTGCGCTGGTTGTTGACTGGGAAAGAAGTTTGAAAACTGAACACTTGATGTTAGGAAACTGAACTGGTTCCCCAAGCAACCCTGACGGCCTTGGACACTCACTATTATTGATTTCGCTCAAATAATTCTTATTGACGGCAAGACTCGGCAGGATTTATCTCCATGTAATGACTCAAAACCCGCGATACGAATCAAACCCGGCGGTCATCAACAAAACCAACCTAGTGGCCCGGATGCATGACTATGCCATCAGATTGGGCTTCGCGGCATCAGATCAGGTGGTTCGCGCCCATAAGTTTTTGGCACGCCCAAAAATAGTACGGGAACTATCTCCCACAGATAGCCCAGTATCATCACTGGCTATGATGTGGCAAGGTGGCTGCTGGAAGAGAACCATGATGATGAAACTAACAAGAGGCTTTTGTTCTATGGCTGTGGTGTTGGCAACCGCGCTTTTCATAACTCTTAGTGCTCAAGCGCAAACGACATACCACGTCAGAGCAGGGGCTACCGGATCAGCCAATGGGTTGGATTGGAACAACGCTTATCCAACTCTGCCTACTGCGTTAAAGCGTGGAGCGACCTACTTCGTCGCTGATGGGTCATATAGTGGCATTAATTTCAACGTCGCGGGGACTGCGTTGATCACCATCAAGAAAGCCATACAGTCGGATCACGGCACGAACGCTGGATGGACCGTAGACATGGGTGACGGACAGGCCAACTTCACGAGCGGATTTACTTTGGTCACTGGCAATTTGCTCGTTGATGGACAAACGGGTGGCGGACCGACAGCTTGGACTTCCGGGCACGGTTTCAGGTTCAATGGTGGCACGGCGTTTTACGCCAACACCCCCGTTGGAAATATCACCATTCAACACTCTGAATTCGTCGGGCCTGGTCTGGACGGAAACTGTTCTCAAAACATAGAGTTTCGAGTGTTCTCCGGGTCGGTTCCGAACATAACCTTGCGGTATAATTATCATCGCAATATGAGCAGCAGTGTACTCTGGATCAATGGCGGTACCGATCTACTTTGGGAATATAACTATGTGGCAGATTCACCGAGTACGGATGCTTGTCATGGAGAAGCGATTTATATGACGGGTTCGGCCCGCGCAATCTTCCGTCATTCCATGTGGCGTAACGTTGACGGAACTGGGGTTATCATGGTTAGTGGTGACGGGTTCAAGATTTATGGAAACGTGATTTGGTGGGATAGCACGACCGGAGGAACCGGAAATGGAGCCATTGGTGGCTGGTCACACGACCATACCCCAACTTACAACTGTCATGTTTATAACAACACGATTATTAACGGAAGAGGCTACAACAATGGCGTTGCTTTCTTTTCTGCCAATATCGGAGGTAATATTGTTCGTAACAACCTGATGGTTGGGAACCAGACAGCCTATATTTCTGGGGTGGCAGTAAATGATAACAACACGATTGATAACACGACCACCCGCTTCGTGAATTATGCGGCAAGAGATTTACGTCTGACCTCGGCATTGGCAGGGGCAGCATTGGCTGCGGAATTCAACAACGACCTATCCAGCAACATCCGTGGAAGCGATGGAGTTTGGGACCGCGGGGCTTATGAATTCGGGACGTCGAACAACACGAATCCAGTGATTTCGGTTTCGCAAACCAGCCTGAGCTTTGGTTCGATTGCGACTAACACCACCCGCGACTTGACTTTCACGGTGCAAAACTCTGGCGCGGGAACCTTGGTAGGGACGGCGAGCGTGCCAGCACCCTTTTCAATTGTTTCCGGTGGAACTTACAGTTTGGGATCTGGGCAAAGTCAGGTTGTGACCGTGCGTTTCAGTCCGGTGACTTCGGGCAATGCCAGCCAGACCGTGATTCTCACTGGCGGTGTTGGCGCGACTGTGGCGGTGACAGGAGCCACGCTGGCTGTTTCGAGTGGATTGTCCTTTGAATACTACTCTGGCACTGTGACCGCTCCATTTGTGGCGAACACCAGCGGAGGCTATCTTTCGCAAGACGTTCAGACCGGTGTCGCGGGTGGCGGGCGGGTGGTTTTTACTTTCGCCATTACGAACGCGGGCAGTTATGTAGTTGAGGCGACGGTGAACGCGCCGAGTCTCACCGAGAATTCATTCTACGTGAACATTGACGCCGAACCGCAGGAGCCATCAATGACTTGGGATATTCTTCCGCCGACAATCGGTACCGAGCAGAGGTTTCTGGGTTGGCGCGGTAATGGGACGGCGGATGCCAACGAAATCCCTCGGAAAATTTTCAATCTCGCCGTCGGGACGCATCAACTCATTATCGTTGGGCGCGAGCCGAACACGCAGTTGAGTCGTGTTGCGATCATCAAAATCCCGCCAGTCGTTGAAAACCTTCGTGTTGTGTCGAATCAGTAATCGCGCCGATATGGGCAGTCACCTGACGCGTTGAAAGTTCGCTGCAAATTATTCCATCTCCAGGCTTCGAGACATGCCAAGTGAACTATTGGTCAGTGAATGTCGTTGAATTTCAAACGGTGACGAAGGCCGTTAAACCAATCAAGCATTGATGAAAAATCCTGCGGGCGTTCTCATTCTGGGCGGTGAATATCAGGCGTTGGGTCTGCTGCGGCAGTTGCGCGCGGAGCAATTACCGTGCGCCTTGGTTGATCAGGACCCTTGGGGCGTGGCGCGATTTTCTCGCCATCGCTGTCCGTTTCATAACTCGCCGAAATACACGAGCGATGAATTCTGGCCGTGGTTGGTGGCCTTGGCTCGAAAAAATAATTATCTCGGCTGGGTGTTAGTTCCCACAGACGACGAGCAGGTGCGTCAGATTGCGCTCCATTTCAAGGAAGCGAAGGAATTGTTTCGTTGCGGCGGGTTACCGTGGGACGAGTATCGCTTGATCTATGACAAGCGGGCCAATTACGAGTGGTGTCTGAAGCATGGCGTGACTACGCCAATGTCATTCGCACCACAATCACGAACTGATCGTCCTGGCAGCGACTTGCCCTTCCCTCTTATCATCAAGCCGGCGTTCAAGCGCAATTACAGCAAGCATTGCAAGGCGAAGGCCATTCGCGTGGAATCATCCGCTGAACTGCAAGCGGTGTTGGACGGGCCGTTGGCCGAAGTGCCTGTCGAGGAATTGTTGTATCAGGAAATTATTCCTGGCGATGGGCGACAACAATGGTCGTATGCGGGTTTATTCTCCAACGGCCAGCCGCTGGCGGCTTTCACGGCATGTCGGCGGCGGCAACATCCGCCTGACTTTGGTCGTGCCAGCACGTACGTTATTGCGGAGCATGATGCGGAAGTGGAACTGGAAAGCCGCCGTGTGATGGAAATTCTGAAGTTCACCGGTCTTGCAGAAGTGGAGTGGAAGCGCGATCCAAAGGACGGTCGCTTGAAATTTTTAGAAGTGAACGCTCGAAGCTGGGGTTGGCATTCGTTGGCAACGCGCGTCGTGGGAAATGTTCCGAAGATGCACTTTGACCTATTGAACGGGCGCGATGTTCCGCAAGTCACGCCGCAATACGGATGGCGGTGGGTGAAGCATGTCACCGACATGCCGGTGGCTGTGGATCTCTGGCGACGGAAAGAGTTGAGCTTCGGTGATTATATTCGCAGTTTGCGCGGAAAAACGGTGTGCTGCGAATGGGGTAAAGGTGACCCTTGGCCGTTTTTCTTGCAATGGACGTTGGTGCCATATCTCATGATTAAACGCGGGTATTAAATGCTTATGAATGAATGGATGATAATTGGTGGCGGCGCAGTGGCCGGAGTGGTGCTGCTCTCAGCGGCGTCGGCGAAATGGTGTATTCAACCGCGTTTCACCGCGCTCATGGTGATCATTGGTGCGATCTGTGGCGTAGCCGCAGGCTTCTGGATGAGTCGGGCTGGCTGGCCGCAGATCATTGTTCTTTGCGGTGTTCCAGCCGTGCAACTCGCGTTTTATGTGGGGTTCATCGCGTGGCGCTTTTATCGCGACCCCGAGCGTACGCCCCCGAGTGATAAGTCCATCATCGTTTCGCCTGCTGATGGCAAAATTATCTACATCCGCAAATTGGCGCCCGGCAGCACACTGCGCTGCGACAAGAAGGGTGCACAGTTGTATCTGGACGAGCTGGAGAAAACGCCGCTCGTGGAGCAAGAGTTGTGGCAGATTGGCATTTCCATGGTGTTCACGGACGTGCATATCAACCGTGCGCCGATCGCTGGCAAAGTCGTCCTCGCACAACATCGCCCGGGCAAATTTCTTTCGCTGCGTTTGCCCGAAGCGATCAACGTGAACGAACGCCAGACCATGCTGTTTGACAATGGTCGCTTCCAACTCGCCATCGTGCAGATTGCTTCTCGACTCGTGCGTCAAATCGAAGCCTACGTGAAGCAAGGCGAAGATGTGGCGTGGGCTCAACGTGTCGGGATGATTAAATTCGGATCGCAGGTGGATGTATTCGTTCCGGTCAAAGTTTTGCCCTCCATCGAGGTTAAAGAGGGTGACGAATTGGTCGCTGGTGAGACCCCGCTCGGCAAGGCGGTTTAAGCCGCAAGCTACAGCCTGACAGTGCTTGCAAGATGGTTGGGGCTGTCTTCTAAAAAGTGTCAGGGCTGTGTGGCAATCCGTAACTCGTTAGCGTCGAAATCATATCTCAATAATGGAAAACCCACTGATCAGCCTCATTGTAGTGTCGTTCAATCAGGAGAAGTTCATCCGAGAAGCGGTCGAGGGTGCTCTCGCTCAAACTTATTCTCCGTTGGAGATAATCATTTCTGACGACTCATCGAAAGACCGGACTTTTGAAATTGCAAGTGAACTTGTTGCTAATTATCGCGGACCTCACAAGGTTCGGTTGAATCGCAATACAAACAATCTCGGAATGGGGGCACACATCACTCATCTGATGACAATGTGCAGTGGCCAACTCATTGTGGGTGCGGCTGGAGATGACATCTCTTTTCCAGAGCGGACGGCGGTGATTCATAAAGCGTGGGAAGCCACCGGACGCAAAGCGACATCAATATTTTCCAGCTATATCACCATTTCTTCGGAAGGTGCGGATTTAGGTTTGGGCGGAACGCGCGGTGATCCCGCTGATCCGACTCTTTACAGGGATCAACGAGGAAGTCTTGCTGGGTTTTTAACCAATAATTGGCCGGTAGTTGTGGGATGCACCCATGCATGGTCTCCCAAGTTGTTCGAGTATTTCGGCCCGTTGAGATCAGATTTGGAGGATTTGGTTCTGTCTTTTAGAAGCCTTGCAGTCGGGGAGATGGTTTATGTTAATCAGCCATTGATCAAGTATCGCCGACATGATTCAAACGCGTCATTTTTTGCAGGATGGGACGACACACGATCTTTCGAGCATCGCGAGAAACGATTGAAGTGGGTGAATGAAAAAAGGATCAATGCCTATGACAACATGATCGCTGACATTGAGACCATCTTCTCAAATAAAAAGATGTCCGAGGTGGAACGAGATAATCTACGGGCCGAAGCCACCTGGGAGCGTGCTAAAACTGCGACGGAACTCCGAATGATGAACGGAAACTATTTCGAAAAAATCTCAGCAGTGATAGAGGCTGCCTTTCGAGGAGATTTTCGCTGCGCGATAAAAGCCTCTGCGCGCCTAATGCCTTTGCCATTGTTTCGGCGGTTTTACATTTATAGAGCAAAGAAGAATGCCAGAAATCAGACAACTTCTGTCTAAATCCTGAGCGTCCTAGCCCCGCTCCAAGGTCCGTTAGCTGTAACCCATCGGTTTCTATGCTTGGCGCGTTGTTAGCTTTCCGTAGGTTCACGGAATTTCTTTCCGTATTTAGAAAAAATGCAGTGTCCGTAAAGTCCGATATAGTCCCCAAGTAATGTGGATAGTTTTTATGATTTTAGATGTTTTCTTTCGTGAAAGATTAAGAAGTTGGCTTGCCTGATATGACCAAAGCTCAAAATACGGTCATAAGGGGTTGTTGCCTTGGTTTTCTGTTAGCCATTGCACTTGTTGGTTCCAGAGCGTTCGCAGTCACGTACACCACGAACACGTACAGCTTCAACTATAGCAACCGCACGGAACTGGTGAATGCCGGGTGGGATTTTACCGCCAAAACTGCCGTAGGCGCGGCGCGGAATACTGAAAGCACAAATGGCACAACTCCGCCGGATGTTTCCTACAACCAATCCATACATCCAGGAGCATTGCGTGTTCCGGTCACGATTGGCGATCTCTGGGACCATAGCACAAATGATCTTCGGTATCCCCTGATCAACAACACGACGAACACCCTTTTTCGTAACCTTTCATCCAATTGGGTGAGTTTGCGATTAGACGCATCCTTAAGCCCCAATACTGCATACGAACAGGTCAACCTCACCTTGTACCAAGACGACGATAATTATGTTTCGGTTGCTCACACTTACAATACTTATGAACAAGTCAATTTATCCTTGCAGACTCAAGGATATTCGCTGGGATCACCGCGCACTGTGAACGCCACTGGAGTTTCCAGTGCTAATGTGCGCTTGCGTTTAGACCGTGATCCCCAGACAGATAAATTATCCGCTTACTATTCGACTAATGGAACCAACTGGTTGTTTATCGGCGAAACGACTCACGCGCTCGTCAATCCCCGCGTGTGTATCTGGATTGGTGGTCGCCCTGAAAGCACCAAAACCTGCGATGTCCGCAGTCTGAATGTGGTGACGAGTGACGATCCGATTCTGCCCGTGCTGGTGGCACAGCCGCAACAGATCGTCTTTCATTCCATAGTCGGTCAGCCTTGCACTAATCTACAGCAGTTGCGGGTAGTCTCTCGTGTCACTCAGTCGGCATTGACTTATACGATCACCAGTAATTCAACATGGCTGTCAGCTAACGTCTCTGGTGGTAGCACGCCTGGAAGTTGTAATGTTTCAGTAGATACGACGGGGCTTGCTGTTGGGACGTATGTGGGAACTCTCCAGATAGATGGGGCTGGTGCCGTGTCGGCACTGGCAACTGTAAAATTAATCGTCAATCCGGATGATCGGGCTCGTGTGGCGACATGGCGTGGTGACAAAGCTGGTGCGATGACAGTGTGGATAGACGATTCGCATGTCGTCGCATTCGATAAGCTAAATACGAATGGGTTTACTGGTACGTATGCGCTTTGGGGGATTGCCCCAATTCCTGGAATATTTACCAACTACTATCTGGCCGGGATGGAAATGGCAGGTCACACCCACGACCATCCTTGTTTTGAAGTCAATGAACCGACTCGCCGCTATGAGATCGAAGAAAACTCCAGACAAATTCTTGCCAGAACACCTGCGATGCAAACGGAATTGACCTCCTTCGCTTGGCCGTGCGGTCACACAACCATCAGAGAGCAGGCGTGGGCTTCGGACTATTACCTTATTGCGCGGGGCTACAACATCAATTCGCTTGAGGATGCGAGTCCGCAAAACTGGATGAACCTGAAGAGTTATAACTCACATGATACTGTTCCTTTGCCTCCTTCGGATTTCAAAACGATTGTGGACGCTGCCATCTCCCAGAGGAAATGGGCTAATCTGGTCTTTCATTCCATAGCCGATGACAATGGTGCGATCTCCTATGCGGTCGGCAAAGATATTTGGGTGGATCGTGCAGACAGAGTGTCAAAGTACGTTCATCAGCGTGACCGGACGGTCATCACAAATTATTCCGAGAGTTCCAGTCTCATCCAATTCAACACCTACCGCCTGCCCATTGACCAATCACCGGTGCGAAGTTTCGAGACGGCGATCAATACCAATGACACACTCACTTTCACAATAAATGTTTCAGGATACTCGGGGATGTTTGTTTCAAGTGTGCTCGTCAATGGAGGCGGAACAACATTCGCGAGAAATGGAAATCTGGTGATTTTTGATTCTCTGGTGACAACCAACTCGCAGACGGTCGCCATCAACTTTTTGACCAACACTCCTCCATCTCTGCCTACGCAAACCAATCTGTCAGCGGATGAGTTGACGTTGCTTGTGATTACCAACACAGCGACGGATGCAGACGTTCCTGCGCAATCCCTCTCTTACAGCCTGACCGTGACCAACACGCTCAATGGGAATGTTCAGACAAATGCCTCGATCAATACGAACGGTGTGATTTCGTGGACGCCGACCGAGATGCAGGGCGCAGGGACTTACTCCTTCACAACTGTAGTCGCAGACAGTGGAATCACCCCCGCGACCACTACCAATTCATTCATCGTCACAGTCAATGAACTAAACGCACCACCAACGTTGCCATCCCAGCCGGATCGGATGGTCTTCGGCACTGTCTTGGCCACAATCATCAATACGGCCACCGATTCTGATGTGCCCTCTAATTCGCTGGGGTATTCGCTGGCGGTAACAAACCTGTCAGGAAATACCGTGGTCACAAACGCGAGCATCAGTGCCAGTGGAATCATCACATGGACGCCGACCATTGCTCAATTGCCCAGCACAAATCTTTTCACCACAGTTGTCACCGATACCAACACGACGGCTTCCAATAACCAGAATTTGAGTGCCACCAACAC
>JANNAO010000375.1:0-1605 GCA_031384405.1 Verrucomicrobiota bacterium
CGAGGTTTGTCCGATGGTGTAATGGTAGCACAAGGCTCTTTGGAGGCCTTTGTCATGGTTCGAATCCATGTCGGACAACCAAATCATCCGGTTATTTCATTTTTCAAAACACTTTCACGCCCACCTTGTCCAAGCCCTGAAACAGATTCGCATGGCAAAATCAAAAACCACCCGTCGCGTCGTCATCGTCGTCACCGTTCTCGTTCTCGCTGTTGCGCTGCCGTTGTTCTGTCGCAAGCAAGACAAGCCCATCGCCGTCACCACCGAAAAAGTAACGCGGCGCGATCTCATCGAACTCATTCCCGCCAACGGCAAGATTCAACCTGTGGTTCAAGTGGTCATCAGCCCGGAAGTTGCCGGAGAAATCGTGGCGTTGCCCGTGCGCGAAGGCGATCACGTCAAGAAGGGCGATCTGCTCGTGCAGATCAAGTCCGACACGTATCGCGCGAGTCGCAACTCCGCCGAGTCCAGTTTCAAATCCGCGCAGGCGGGCCAGACATTGTCGCGCGCGGAGATGGAGCGCGCGGCTGCTGAGTTCAAACGCAACGAGGAGTTGTATCAGAACAAGCTCGTGTCGGATTCCGTGATGCTCGATTTCAAAACCGCCTTCGACGTGGCGAAGTTGCGTTACACGAATTCCATCCACTCGGCGGCGCAGGCTGGGTTCTCGTTGGACAAGGCGAACGAAGATTTGAGTAAGACGACGATCCTCGCGCCGATTGACGGCACGGTAACGCGGTTGCAATCGCAGTTGGGTGAGCGCGTCCTCGGCACATCGTTCAACAAAGGCACGGAGATCATGACTGTGTCTGACTTGAACCAGATGGAAGCGCGCGTGGACATCGGCGAGGTGGATGTGGTGCTGATCAAGCCAGGCCAGAAAGCTCGGTTGGAAGTGGACGCCTTCCGCGACAAGAAGTTCACAGGTGTAGTGACGGAGATCGCGAACTCTTCCAAAGGTTCCAGTGCAGCGAGCGCCTTTGGCGGCAGCAGCAGTTCCAGTCAGGAAGCGACGAAGTTTGAAGTCCGCATCCGCATCAATGAAATCGAGTCGTTCCGCCCCGGCATGTCTGTCAGCACGGAGATCGAGAGCCGCTACGTGACGAACGCGCTGACGGTTCCCTACGCTGCCGTTGCGACGCGTTTGCCGAAGATGGATTTCGGAAAAAACTCCGGCACGAACGCGAGTTCATCCGTCACGAAGACTAATTCAACCGCCACCACGACGAACGCTGCGTCATCGGATAAAAAGTCCAAAGATTTACCCAAGCAATCCGAAGTGGTCTTCCTCGTGGACGGCGACAAGGTGAAGATGACCTCGGTGAAGATCGGCATCACGGATGGCGATCATTGGGAGATCACCGAAGGCATGAGCGAAGGACAGGAGTTTGTTTCCGGCAGCTACAAGGCCGTGAGCAAAGAACTCGAAGACGGCAAGGCGATCACCAAAGGCGGAGAGAAGGGTGGGGAGAAGAAGTGAAGCTCCGAGTCCCAATCCAAAATTGTTTGAGCGCGTTGATTGACCGTGAATCACCAGGTAGGGCGCGTCACTCCGTGCGCGCCGTTGCATGTCTGGCACGGGACGGCGCTCACGGAGTGACGCGC
>JANNAO010000377.1:0-2490 GCA_031384405.1 Verrucomicrobiota bacterium
TACCCAGGGTAGCTCGGGCCGAGCCGGACAGTCCACCTCGCAACCTTGGGCTGATTGATTTAATCCCTTTGGGATAAAGGCAGGGTGCAAGTCACGCAGCGGTTCCGCCTTTGCCACGCTTTGTCTTCACCGCGAGTGCCAGCCACAGCGCGCTAGCTATAATCAACGCGACGGGCAGAATCAGAACGGCCTTTTGCAAATTTCCGCCGAAGGAATCCGCGAGGCGACCGACAATTTCCGGTGACCACATGTCGCCGAAGAGGTGGATCGTGAAAATGGAAACAGCCATGGCGCTGGCGCGAAGATTAACCGGCGCGGATTCTAGGATTAGCGTGTTGACCGGGCCGGTGGGGAGGAACAGGAAGAACATCGCCGCTGCCAGAAACGTCATGGACCAGAATGTCGAGGTGGCGGTGAACGCGCCGAACGCGAGCGGCACGGCGACCAGCACCGAGAGTCCCAGCGTCCACGCGTAACCGGCGCGATTGCGCTTTTGCCACGCGGTCGCGGCAAATCCGCCGATCAACGTGCCCACAAGTCCGGCGACCACCAGCACCGCGCCGAAAAATGTAGCCGCCTTGTCCACTGCCACGCCGTGTGTGCGATGCAGGAACGTCGGCCCCCAATGCCCGAACGCACCGAGCGCAAACGTGTAGGCCGTGTAACCCAACACCACGAGCAGATAATCCGGGATGCGAAAGAGATTCAGGATGTCGCGGACGGAAGGTCGCTTGGCTGCTTCCGCCGTCTTGCCCTCGGCCTGGCCGCGTTTGGGTTCGGCAAATGGCAGCAGCACGAGCGCAAGGAACAATCCCGGCACGCCCGCCCAGATGAACGCGTGTCGCCAGCCCCATTTCGCAGCGATGAGTCCGCCAATGATCGTGCCCAGCGCAGCGCCGACGGGAATGGCGACGTAGAAAATTGTCAGCGCGTTGTTTCGTTTCGCCGGAGGGTGTGTGTCGGAAATCAGACTCGGACTGATGGTGGCATAGCTCGCTTCGCCCAGACCGACGAGGACGCGAAACGCGATCATCATCGCGAACGTGGCCGCAAATCCCGTCAGGACAGTGCCTAGGCTCCACACAAAAATTCCCCCAGCGATGAGCCATTTACGCGACCACCTATCACCGAGCCAGCCGAAGATCGGCGACGTGACGAAGTAGCCGATCATGAACGCCGTCACGAGCCGCCCAGCCTGACCGTCATTGATGCCGAGGTCTTTTTGCAGCGGCGTCAATACTGCCGAGAGCACGTAGCGGTCGAGGTAGTTGAACAGGTTGAGGCCGGTGAGAATGAACAGAACCCAAGCGGGCGAGAGTTGCTTGCGCGTGGTGAGGGCGGGGCGTTCTGAGTTCACAGGCGTCAATCCTTCAGCGGCACTTCCGGTGTGGGATCGGGCGGCCTCATGGGTGTCAGTGCTGCCAGAATGGATTTTTGCACACCTGGATTGGAAAGGTTTCCCAAGTGACCGCCTTTCAAGAATACGGTCAATTGATTCGTTGGAAATGTGGCGTGGAGCCAGGCGAGGTCTTCGTCCGTCAGCAGAAAATCGTTTTGATTGACGATGATGCGGATGTTGGAATTGGCGCGGAGCGCGGCGTCATACGTCCTCAAGTCGCCTGCCTTCTCCAGCGTTTCCGCCGTCGCGTCCATGCCATGACTCCAATAATACGGGATGGCGAACTTCTCAAAATAGTCCTGGTAGGAATACTTCAGGATTTCCTGATAGGCGGGGTCACGGCGGAAATCCTTGATCGGTTCTTGCAGGATGCCCTGATTATTTCGCCGCTGGCTGCTGAAAATCACATCCCGCAGAATGAGTCGAAACGAGAGGCCGATGAGAAACTTGGACTCGATAGCGTCAAAGGGCAGCGAGGTTTGCGGCGTGAGTGTAATCTTGCTCAGGGCGGCGACTTTCAGAAAGGTGTTCTCGATGTTGTCGGTCCGGTTTGTCTTCAGCCAACCCAACGGTGCGTCATAAAATTCGTCCAATTGAGAAATCCCATGCGCCATGCGAACGGGAGTGTTGATGGCGACGTAGCGGTCAAACTTGATCAGCGGTGGGGCGAGGCTGCTGACGAGCTGGCTTGCGGGGACGCTCGCCCCACCCAACGCAGGCGGATTCGTCGGTTCGTGGGCCGCGATAAACAGGGATTGCAGTGCGCCCATGGAATAGCCCATGAGTGCTGTGTTGCCCAACCGATTCGGATACAGCGTGTGCAGGCGGTGATCAATTTCCGTCAACGCCACATGCACATCGTGAGCGTCCACCGGTAGATAGGCCGGCAGTGCCGCAGTCGAAGCGTGTTCCATGAACTCGGAGTTGAATGGACTGCTGATGCACACGGCGGAGAAGCCGTTCTTGTAAACCAGTTCGGCGAGTGCAATGGAGGTTTGCGCCAGCCGATGTGAGCCGAGGCCGGGAAGGATATAAACCACGTTCGCTTAGCCAGGCTTCGAGGCCGTCCGGCGATCGGCGAGTGGCGAGAC
>JANNAO010000412.1:0-3546 GCA_031384405.1 Verrucomicrobiota bacterium
ATCGTGAGCGGTGGCGGTGGTGGCAAACCACGCGAGCAGGCAGATTGAAATCCTGGTAGTCACGGCTTGGTGTTCTCCCCGCGCAAATCCTTCGATGTCGCCAGACCGATGACGCGGCCTTCATCCCCCACTGCGCAGTAGAAGTGATAGACCACGCCCGCATGTTTCAGTACCCACGGCTTGTGTGCGTAAGTCTTGTCCCATGGTTCGCTTGGCTCGACGAGTTTTGTGCCGTCCCACTTTGTCCAGTTCACCAAGTCGCGCGAGCAGGCGAATGTATCAAACGCTTTCGGCCCCCAACCTGCGCCGAAATAAAACATCACCCATACGTCGCCGATCTTCACAAGTTGCGGATCGCCGCTCATGCCGTTGCGCTTTTCCTCGCCGTTGACCAGAACATGATTTGTCCCGTAACGCTGCCAGTGAACCATGTCCTTTGAAGTCGCGATGCCGATGCGTTCGTATCCGTTCTTGTTTTTGGCGTTGTAGAACATCACGAACGGCGCGCCCAACGACCGCTTCGGATCGCGGATGATGCTGCTCTTGTAGAGGGTCAATCGCTCGAACTCGCGCACGTCGGCATCGCAGGGCGTCAGCACGGGATTTTGTTTCACGCGAGTCCACTCCTTCGGTTGGGTGGGCGTTTTGGTCCACGCCATGCCGATGGAAAGCGGGTCAGGTTCGTAACCTTGCATCGCGCCGCCGATGTAGGAGAGCCAGTATTTGCCGTCGTGTTTGCCGAGTGAATGATCGCCCTCCCACTCATGATTCACCAACGCGAGTCCACCATCAGCTTGCCAGGCGTCCCAGCCCTTTTGGGTGAACAGCAGAATCTTGCCCAGCTTGCGCCAGTTCAGCAGATCGTCGCTCTCCGCGAGAAACGTTTCGTAGCCGGTCTTGCCGGTGATGGCGACATACATCATGAACCACTTGTTGTCCGCGCGGAAAATGTTCGGGCAATCCACGAGCTGATTCGTGGTGTCGCCGCGCAAGACGACGCCGTGTTTGAACGGCGTCTTCACTTCGTCATGGATGCGCTGCATGGTGGCGGCATCCACGCCGGGAGGAACATTGTTCGTTTCGCTCGCATGAACTCCAGTGACGATTGCACCCAAGGCGACCAGCGCGAGTGAGTGGAAGAAGAATTTCATCAGCGCAGAATGAAAGCAGCGTGCGTATGCGTCAATGCGAAGCTGTAAGATGGCGCGACCGAGGTGCGATCAAAGTCGGGTGAGGGCAACCGCATGACTGAATGGGTAGGGCGCGTCACTCCGTGCGCGCCGTCGTCTGACTAGCCAAGCCCGGCGCGCACGGAGTGACGCGCCCTACCAGTCGCAGACCTCTATTAGCCTCACCCGACTTTAATCACACCCGTGCGATCCGCAATGACGACCCGGCGCGGTGTCGTTCGCGATTTCCATTCTTTTCTTTCGCTGAAGCGCGCTGCTTGTTTTACTGCGTGTGTGAACGTTGAAGACAACATTTGGGACAAGCTCACCCGTGTGGTGATCGGCTTATGTCTGCTCGCGGGGTTGGTGGCCATCGGCGTCTGGTATCTGCCGCTCATCCGTCAGAACGAGGCCATGCGCAAGGCGGTGCTTAAATTAGACGCCGAAGTCTCTAAAGAATCCGAGACGCGTCGCCAACTCACCGCTCAGGTGGATTCACTGAACAACGACACCAACGCTCTCATCCGCATCGCACGGGAATCTCTCGGCGTCTCCAAGCCTGGCGAAACGGTGATCCACTTCGAGGAAGCGAACACGAACGCATTCGCGCCACGCTGACTGGAATCAGCGAACGGCGGCGTCTGTGATCATTGATCTTCGGGCAACAGACCTTCAGGCAACCCGGTCAATTCGTTGTTCACGCCATCAGGTTGCCAGACCACACGACCATCTTCGAGAATCCGAAGAATCTTCCCATGCAACGAACCGCGCAGGGTTTTCACGCGATCACCGGGCTTGAAGTCGGCGGATTGGCAGAGGGTTTCGATGGCGGATTCCATCAGTTCCTGATCCAAAACGCCTGTGATGAAATGGGCGATGGCAGACGATGCTTCTTTGCGGCGATGAAGTTTGAGGTCGGAAAACAAGGCGATGGCCAAAGTGCGGCCAATTTCCGCGAAGGTGTTGCCGTTGAAGAAGAGGAACGGGGCACGGCGATGGCACGATTTGAGGAACTGAAAAGTTTCCAACAGGGTCAACTCGGCGACGCGTCTTTGTTCCCATTCTGCTTGAGCCGTTGCGTGAGTTTCCGGGTTAATGCCTCGCTGCGCGCTGCCTCGTTCGCAGAGTCCGTCGTGGACCTGGGTGACAGATGCCCACGACCAGTTTTGGAGAAAGTTGGCTCGGCTTTGTAGCGGTGCTGATTCGCCTTCGCTTCCTCCAGAACGTCCGCTGCCGTCAGGTGCGCCAGAAGATCGGTTCGCAGTTTCATCGCTCATAAACTAACGCTTCTGCCTGGACGTTCAAGGCTTCATTGCCCAGTCCAAATGGGATCAATTCTTCCGTGCGTCCGCGTTGTTCTTCAGATCAGCCCAATCAATCTTCTTCGCCTTTGGATCGAGCCCGTTGATGAAGTCTTCGATGTTGGTGTAGCCGTCTCCGTTGAGATCGCTGATGGCGTCAGCCGCATCGTTCGGGTTCAAGCCGCTCTTCTTTTCCCAGTCGTCGGACATGCCGTCATTGTCGGAGTCTTTGTAGGGCGTGCCTTTGTAATCCGGCCAGCCGCCGACTTCGCTGGGATCAGTGACGTAGCCTTTCTTCACTTGTTCGGCGAGTTCATCGGTGAACTTTTGCGCGTAGCCGTAGAACTTCGCTTTCTCCTGTGAACCTTTGGCGATCTCCCTCGGCGGGATGACGCCTGTGCGGGTTTGTTGGATGATGCGTTCATCCACGGAATCGCGGCGGGGCAGGGTTGCGCCCGCGTTCGCCAGTACGGTTTCAAACGCTTTGTCTGCCGGTTGAATTTGCAGCGGCGCGTGCTTGAACGGTTCGTTCACGCGAATCTTCGGCAACACGTCAGTTCGTGGGGCGCGCGATTCCGGCTGCACTCCGCCGTCCCAGTTGTCCTTGGTCACTTTTTCATAACCGTCAACAATGTTGCCGCTCACGTAAGCCTTGCCGAAATTATCCACCACCGTCTTGCTGCGCTCGGATTCAGGCTTAAGCAAGCGGTAAGCGATCTCGGCGTTGGGTGTGCCCGGGCCGGGCTTGTAGTAGTTGTTGATGATGTTGAAAAAGCTCTTGTGATCGCCGCCGTCCACGGTGCGATGGCGATAGTTGAACAGCACGTTGTTCACGAAGGTGAAATCGCCATACATGCCGACGCTGGGATTGCGGCCTGTGTTACAGGCCCAGAGATTGTGATGAAACGTGCTGTTGAGTCCGCCGATGGTCGAGCCGAACGCGTGATGATAGATGTTGAGCGATTCGGAGGAAATCGAGTTCTGGATGGTTACGTTGACTGTAGGGAGTTTGAGGTCTTTATCACCACCGGGCGGACGATACATGTGGCGATACATCGAGATGTTTTCATCGAGAC
>JANNAO010000459.1:0-12482 GCA_031384405.1 Verrucomicrobiota bacterium
GGCAGGCGCGACGTTGGGGAGATCGCGTTTGTTGTACTGCAGAACGTACGGGATTTCGTTCAGATTCAACTTCAGGCTCTTCAAGTTGTCTTGAAGGTTCTGAAAACTTTCCAGGTTCTCCTGCATCTTCTCGTATTGAGAGTCCGCGCAGAAGACGATGCCGTCCACGCCGCGCAAGACGAGCTGGCGCGTGGTGTTGTAGATCACCTGGCCGGGCACGGTGTAGAGTTGGAACTTGGTTTTGAATCCCTTGATGGACATCGCTTCGATGGGAAGGAAATCGAAGAACAATGTGCGGTCTGAACTTGTCGCCAACGAGACGAGTTTGCCTTTGTTGCCCGCCTGCGTTTGGACGTGATCGTGAACCTGGACGAGGTTCGTCGTCTTGCCGCACATGGCCGGACCGTAATACACGATCTTGACCTGCAGCTCCTTGGTAGCCTGATTGATGATTGCCATAATGTTACAACTTACTTGTTCTTGCGGTCGAGTTCACCGGCGAGAGCCGCCAGTTGAACCGTCGGCATGGGTTGACCGGCGATGCCGAATGCTGCGAAGAAAATTGCGTTCACGCGGAAGATTTTCCACGGCGTGTTGCCCACGGTGAAACTGACGTTGTTCAGATCGCCCATGCGGAGTTCCTTGGTGCAAGAGCCGACCTTGGTGAAAATCTGCGGGAGGAATGCCGCGAGCGTGTCGCCGTTCTGATCCGGAGCAAGGCGGCTTGCCACCATCAATCCATCGGGCAACGCGATGATGACGCCAGCCACGCCTTCCAACGAAGCGGCGCGAGCAACGATTTCATTCGGCGAGGAATAACGCTTGGTGAACTCCGTGCTGCTGGCGCCTTTCTGCTTCAACGATTCAACGTGGAGCATCTGGGTGTCGGACGCCTGATCCCAGAGATAATAATTGGTGTCCGCGATTTTGTTGGCGGCGGCGTTGACCGTGGCGGCGGCGGCGGCGGCAGAAACAGCGGCAGCGGCGACAGCGTTTGAAGCGGCGGCCAAAGCAGCCGTGGGTGCTGGTGCGGAGGGCGAGAGTCCGAATTGCATCGGAGCGGCGGGCGCAGCAGGAGCTTGATTGATCAATGTCGGTTGCGGCGCGGCAGGCACGGGTGCTGGTGCGGCTTCCGGTTGCGGGAATCCGAAGAAGATGTTCGGGATGGCTTCATCCACAGACGCTTTGCTCGTTGAAACCGAGTTGGATTGTTTGCGGGACAGGAACAGAGGCGCGATGACTTTTAGGGGCAACTCAAGTTCGGCGGCATCATGCACGGAGACTGTTCCCGGCGTGGCTGGACGAATCCAGGAGCGGAGCGTTTTCCAAGGGAATGCCACACGACCGCGCTTGAGCGCAGTTTCAATGGCATCCACCGGCAAGCCGACTTGGGACTGGGCGAGATTGGTCTGGACGATCTCCAACCGCACCGCCTGCGGCCAGGCTTCTGACAGCGTGCTCAGAGGAATTGTGATCGCAGGGGCAGCAGCAGCGGGTTTCGCGGCGGGCACAGGTTGGGCCAATGATTGCGGGTTGAATTGAATCGTTGGCGCAGGTTGCTGCTGCGGCTGTGCCGGAGCGGGCGCAGCTTTGGCGTGCGCGAAGAACTGGTCTGGCACATCAGTATTCGTCGGCACTTGCGTCTGGCTCTGTTGCTTGAGCGGTGCGAACGAGACGGGTGACGGAGTGCTTGCGGCTTGAGCAGCGGGGCGAGTGGGAGCAGTGCCGCGTCCATTGACCACAGGTGCGGGTGCGGTTTTTTTCGGTGCAGCGGGCTGCGCAGCGGTTGCCGAGAGTGAAAGCCCCTCGCCACGACCCGAGAATGGGCTGGTGATGTCGTCTGGAACTTCGACGACGCGACTGGCCGTGCGACGCACGAGCAACGCCGGATTGATCCGCGAAAGAACTTCGTTCAATGGGATGGAAACAGAGATGCGGTCGAAATCCGCTTCAGCCGTGAAGACATGCGGTGCGCCCTTGCGGACATCACCGAATGGAACGCGCACCTGACCTTGGGCGAGCTGGGGAAGGATTTTCTCGAACGGGATGTTGACGGTCGTGTCGCCGACATTCTTGACACGAACGCGAGCGCGAAGCTCGTTATTAAGTCCGTCCAAGATCGGTTGGAGCGGAACTTCCACGACGGGCGCGACGCCAGCTTCACGGGAATCCAGATTATCATTAGCTTTCGCGACAGGCGCAGGTGCGGCGACTTCAGGCGCAGCGGCGTAGGCGACTTCGACAGGCGGCGGGGTCAGCGGCAGTGTCGCGACCTCCGTGGTGTCTGTGTTGTCATACTCCGCCGTGGCGACGGCTGCGTCGTCCTTGCGGAATAATCCTTTGATGTAACCGAAGAATCCGTTCTTCACGCCATTTGATGATGCGCTCATAAATTTTTCCGACCGTTAGTTCTTGTTGGTTCCTTCCTTGCCTGACTTGAAATACCTCTCAACTCCGGCGGACTGTGGATTAATCCACCTTCTTGGTTGTTGCGAGGTCACTCATACGACTTTGAAACTTGTTACGACTTGAGAGCGGTCTTTGCAGGAGACGTGCCACCGGGGGAAATACCAATGATGAAAATCAAGACAGCCAGTTGATCGCGTAACTAAAGGCGTTTTCGATGCAGAAAAACTTTCCGCTCGCGTCTTTGGATTTGTCCAAACGGTGGACTCGTTGTCCTGCATCGTGCCTTGCATTGCTCAATCGCGAACCGATGACAGAACGACAGTTGCAGCGTGTGGAGTGAGGTTTTTCAATGGACTCACGCCATTAAAAAGTCTTTGCAAGAAACATCCAGGCACGGAACACCATCTGCTTTCAGGGCGGGAGACCCGGACGTATTTGGGTTTGAATATTTTGGAATCAAGTCGGTTGAGCCGCCGAATGTAACAATGGAAACACGCTATAAAATCCTGCTGGTGGATGATGATCCGGATTTGCTGGAGGTCTATCGCGACACGCTCGCGTTGCTGCCCAGTCAGCCCGAAGTCCACACCGCCCCGTCCGGCGCCCGTGCAATGGCGATGCTGGAAGCGGACTCCTATCGCCTGCTTATCTCGGACTTGAAGATGCCGAAGATGGACGGACTTCAACTGCTCTCCGTCGTGCGCCGCAAGTTTCCCGAACTCCGCACTGTGGTGTTGACCTCGATGTCGGATGAAAATTTCCGTTCACGCGTTTATTCCCTCGGCGTTGATCTTTACTGGCACAAGCCCGGCAGCGAACAGGAGATGACGCAATTCCTCGAGTGCATGGAATCGTTGTTGGGTCGCGAATACGATGAGAGCGGCTTCCGTGGCGTTCAAAGCAAGAGCCTCATGGACTTGGTCCAGCTCGAATGTATTTCCCAAAGCTCCACCGTCCTGCGGATCACCAATGGCCCGTTCGTCGGTCGCATCTGGGTCAATCAAGGTGAAGTGGTGGACTCGGAGACTGAAGAATTGCGCGGCGAAGATGCCTTCATGAAAATCCTGCGCTGGAAAGCGGGCAACTTTGAATTTCTGCCTGACGAGCCGCATCGTCCCCGCACCATTTTCAAATCCTACAACGCGCTGTTGCTCGAAAGTGCCCAGGCATCGGACGAACGCAGCAACGCAGACACATCGCACAACCGCCCCGCCAACGTTCCGGCTCAACCCGGCGCACCGCGCTCCAGCGGGTTGACGGAAATCGTGAATACGGATTGCGTGGAGTTCGCCATGAAGACGGTTGCTGAGACGATGGTGGATTCGCGCGGATTGGAAAACCCGGAACACATCGCGGGTTGGATGCGCCACAGCTTGGACCGCTTTCACGCGCTCGGTGAAACACTCCAAGCGGGCGGCCTTCAACAGATCACCGGCATCGGACCGCAACGCAACGTGGCCGTGGCTCAAAAGGGCGGCGCGAATCTTTGCGTCGGCTGGAAAAACACTTTGGACGCGACAGAAGTGCGCGACCGCATGAAAAAAATCCTTACGTTATGGGCTTCCTGACCAGCTTTTTCAAACGAGCCAAGCCGCTGCTGCAATTGCACTCCGGCAGCTTCAGCATGGATCGCAGCGGGCGCATCCTCGCCACGACGTTGCCCACGAGTTTTCCGCAAAGTCTCGTATTGGAGATCGGACGTTGCATCGTGGAGACATTCCGCGCTGGCCAGACAGCCCAGATCCCACTCGAAGAACTCGTGATTCATTATCCCGGATTGAAGATCACCGCTCGCGAGATGCGCGGCGGCGCCATTGTGTTTCTTTCCGCTCCGAACATTTCCACGCCAACTCAACAAACAAGCTAAGTCTTATGAGCAATAACAAAGTACATCCGCTGATCCAACAGACCGAGAACTACCTCGAATGTTGGAAACAGTTCAACCACTTCATCAACATGGCCCGCTCGAAGAAATTCAACGTGGACGATGAGACGCACTTCTTGGAGATCAAGAGCGTGCTCGTTCAAGAGTTGGAATTGATCCTCGCCGGCATGGATGTCAGCTCGCCGACGAAGGAGGAGATTCATGGACTGATCGGCAATTCGCCATCGCTCCGCTATCTCAGCGAGATGAGTGAAGGCGCGCTGCGCAGCCTCGAAAACCAATGGCACAAGATTTACATCGGCTGGCACGCCATCCTCGGCCAGCTCAAAGTCCAGCAGACGACGACCACGTCGAAGTCTCCCTTCGCTGGAATGTTTGAGCGATTTGCCAAGGCGTAAGCCACGGCAGCAAGAGTTGGAAACGAACGCGCCCCTCGTGTTGAGGGGCGCGTTTTGCTTTTGAGTGATTGAAGCGTTGCCTCAGCTCGCTTGCGGAGGTTGCTCTTCGGAAACAACAGGCGTTTCCACTGGTGCGCTCTCGACTGCGGGCGCGGCAACTTCGGCAGCGACGGCTTCGGCTGTTGTTGTGGTCGCAGCAACTGTTGCAACGGCTGCCGCAGCTTTCGGCTCAGGCTTCGGCGGACGCGGCGCGGGTTTTTTGGCCGTGTCGAGCAAGCCATTTGCGAATTCCATCACATGCCCCTGATGCACGAGCCAGTGCAAGTCCGAGATGAGCGCGGTTTGTTCCGCTGTGGGTTCGGGAGCGGCAGCAGGTGTCGCGGCAGCACCTTCAGCAGGCGCAGCAGCAACCGGCGCAGCCGCAGCAGCCGACGGCGCGAGCGCGTCAATGAGTTTGCGGCGATTGCACTTGGGATTCGCGTTGATGAAATCAACGATGCGTTTCACTCCGGTGGAAACCGGCGTGGTTTCAATATCAAGGTAGTGAGGACGCGCCACAGCCACATGAGTGACCGTCTTGTTCACCTTGAAAAATTGCAACCCGTGATGAGCGAAGGACTGGCTCAACGACGTGGCAATCTGCATCGGGAAACGGCGTTGCTCGGTCAGAAGATTCTGCACGATACGTCCCATTCCGCCACGCAACGAACGCGCAGCCATGCCGCTGACGACGTGTGATTCCACCTGCTTGATGATCGTGTCCTTGTGCGTGACGCGGAAATGTTTCTCCACTTCTTCGCGGTTCGGCAACTTCGCCGCTTCGGGCACGTTCAAGCAGGCGAACTCCGTCTTCACACTCTGCTCTTCCACCCATTGCTTTACCACGGCCTCGTCGCGCACGATCTTCACGCGGGACTTATAGACGTCGAATGGCATCCGCGAGAAGCGCTCGGCGTGCAGTTTGGCGAGTTTGTTTTGATAATCGTGGTAGTTCGGCGGGCCGAGAATGACTCCGCTCAGGCCGCATTGACCGACGAACGTATAAACTCCCTTGGGCGCTTCGGTCGCGATCTTCTCGGCTTGATAGAACGTGCCGAAATGTTTCTGCAACACATGCTCCACGGCTTCATCCTCGCTCAACCAGATGGTTTCATCCAACGCGCAATGAAAGATCGGTTGCGCCAGTTGTCCCTGCTGATTCTTCTTCGTCGCGAAACGGATCGAATAGCGTTCCGGCTTTTGAATGACGAGGAATGCGATGTCGAACAACGGAAACGAGCGACCGGTCATCTTCACCTGACGCGCCAGCGACTCCACACCCTTTTCATCCGGGATGATGGCGGCGTTGACTTCGGGCAATGGCTGCGGAGCTTCGCGGCGTTCGGGCAATGGGCGGCGATCATCGCGCCCAAATCCACCGCCACGTTGATCTGCACCGCCTTGACCGGGACCATCACGGCGCGGGCCACGGAAGCCGCCTTGACCTTCGGGCCGACGAGCACCTTGTCCCGGAGGACCTGAGCGACGTTCTCCGCCGCCACCTCCATCGCGTCTAGGTGGACGCGGGCCACGGCTTTCGCCACGATCACGATCGCCCCTGCGTTCGCCTTCGTTGCCGGTGAATTTGGCGTAGCGGTTGGTATTATTGGCTGACTCCTGCGCCCACGAGGGGAGGAACAGTTTCTCCAGGTCAAGGTCCGTTTCCGGATTGATGTTCATATAAAATACGACAGCCCCAACAGCGGGACTCGATAGTTAGTTACGATGCCAGAATGGAATGGCGTGGTTTGAATTGCAATGAAAGAAACCTCGTCGCACGCGCGGTCGCATCAACAATTCACACGTCAATCACCGGCCCGCTACCGCCGTCACCTCGACCGCGCGTGTCGGGCGGACGTTGTGGGCGACGCACTTTGAGTTGAGCGTTGGTGTTGCCAGTGACGACATTCAGGATCAGGGCGATCACCCCGATGAGAACCGACCCAAGCATTGCCCATCCGAAACCGTCCACTTCAAACGTCGGCCCCATGATCCCATCCACCATGTAGATCAGGCATCCATTGATGACGATCAGGAAAAGTCCCAGCGTGTACAGCACCAGCGGCAAAGCCACCAACATCATGAGCGGGCGAAGGAACGTGTTGAGTATCCCCAGCAATAACGACACGAGAAATACCGCCCCCTTTGGCTCGCACTTAAAATGCGGCAGTACCGTCACCGTCACCAACACCGCAAAGGTATTGATGAGCCAGGTCTGGATAAACTTTTTCAGCACAGGAGTCATTATGATCGAACCCCGCAGCCAATGCGGGAGTGAAAAGATGCGGCACGCTGCTTTTGATGACAAGCGGCAAAGCCAATCGGCAGTCTCCTGAATTGTAGGCGACGAGGTGACGAGTCGTTTCGGGTAGTCATTTCGGGAAAGCACTCCTTACGTCGTGCCCCACAATCAAACGGGGACACCGCCAGGCAATCCGTCACTTCCCAGATAATTTCATGGCTTGCGTCACGAGATTTTTCCATATTCAGCGGACATGAAGTCTATGACGGGCTATGGGCGCGGCGAGTGCGCCCGCGATGGGTTCAACGTGACCGTTGAACTCAGTTCTGTGAACCGCAAACAAGCCGAGATCTCGGTCAATCTCCCGCGCGAACTCGAATTACTCGAAACCCGCGTGCGGGAAACGATCCTTGCCGAAGTGTCGCGCGGTCGCGTCACGGCGCGCGTTTCCGTTCATGCAGGCGATGGCAAATCGTCCGCAAAGATGCATCTGAACGCCGCGCTCGCCAAAGCTTACGCCCACGAACTCAAGAAGCTCGCGCGCGAACTCAAACTGGAAGGCGACGTGACTCTCGATCATCTCGTGCGCGCTCCCGGCGTGTTCCAGACGGATGAGGAACTTGCCGAGACGGAAAATCTCTGGCCTGCCGTGGAGAAATCACTTTCCGCCGCTCTTGCCGGGCTGGTGAAGATGCGCGCGCGGGAAGGCACACATCTCAATGAAGACCTCGCCGCACGGGTCAACATCATGCGCCGCTGCGTGGAGCGTGTCGCCAAGCAAGCCCCCAAATCCGCCGAGCGTTATCGCCAGCAACTCATCGAACGCATCAAGGCTGCTGGCATCCCCAACCTCGTGGCGGACGACGAACGCTTGCTGAAAGAAGTCGTGTTCTTCGCAGATCGTTCCGACATTTCCGAAGAGTTGACGCGATTGCAAAGTCATTTCAAACAGTTCGAAGATTGCGCAAAGTCCAAAGAGCCGGTTGGTCGCACGCTGGACTTTCTCGCGCAGGAAATGAACCGCGAGATCAACACCATCGGCTCGAAGGCGAACGATGCGTTGATCTCCGGCGAAGTCGTGACGCTCAAGGCGGAGCTGGAAAGATTCCGCGAGCAGGCGCAAAACGTGGAGTGAACGGATAACCATGAGCGACGAAAAACATTCTGGAACGCACGCAGGCAATCCGCTGCTCGTGGTCATCTCCGCGCCGTCTGGCGGCGGCAAGACGACTCTCTGCCACCAAATTCTCACCGCGCGACCCGACATGACGCGCGCCATCACTTGCACCACGCGTGAGCCGCGCGGCGACGAGAAAGACGGCGAGGATTATTACTTTCTGGATGCGGGATCGTTTTTGAAACGCGTGCAGGCGGGAAACTTTCTCGAACACGCGACGGTTTATGGCCAGAGCTACGGGACGTTGAAGTCTGAAGTCGTCAGCAAACTGAGATCGGGCAAAGACGTGTTGCTCAACGTGGATGTTCAGGGCGCGGCCACCGTCCGCAAATGCGCGGAGGAAGACCCCGAATTGAAACGCGCCTTGGTGACGGTTTTTCTCACGCCGCAGACGACGTCAGTGCTTGAAGAGCGGCTTCGCAAGCGCGGCACGGACACACCCGCCGACATCAAGAAACGTCTCGGCGTGGCGCGGCAGGAAGTCGCCCAGTGGAAAAATTTTGATTACCTGATCATCAGCCGAAGCGTGGCGGACGATCTCCGGCACATGCAGGCGATTGTGGAAGCGGAGAAGATGAGGTCGCAACGGTCGGTCGCGCCGGAGTTTTAAGTTTGGTTCTTAATCTTAATCCGTTTTTCCGGGAGGATAAGATTTTGAGCATGATTAAGATTTAGGCGGAAAAGAACGCGGGTTCAGAATATGAGCAAAACCAAGAACATCGTCCTCGGCGTGACTGGCTCCATCGCCGCGCACAAAGCCGCCGATCTCGCGAGCCTGTTGACCAAGCAGGGCTTCAACGTCCGCGTGGTGCTCACTGCTGACGCGCAGAAATTCATCACGCCATTGCCGTTCAAGACGCTCTCGCGCAATCCCGTCGTGACCGATCTCTATGATGAGGAAGAAGGCTGGAAGCCCACTCACATCCGTCTCGCTGATGAAGCGGACTTGCTGCTCATCGCTCCAGCCACCGCGAACGTTCTCGCCAAACTTGCGAACGGTCACGCAGACGACGCGCTGACGTGCATCGCGCTGGCGTTGAATACCAAAGCGAAGTTGCTCATCGCTCCCGCCATGAACGGCAAGATGTGGCAACACGCCGCCACGCAACAGAACGCCGCCACGTTGAAGAAGCGCGGCGCAGAATTCATCGGGCCGGAGAAGGGCATGTTATCCTGCGGCTACGAAGGGCTGGGACGGTTGTGGCCCGTGGACAAGATCGCAGAGCGCGCGATGGCGTTGCTGCGCTGAACTGTTTTTCCGCAACCCCGGTACATTTATGAAATCGGGACAATGGCAATGGTTGAAGCGGATGCCACAGGTGTTGGCAGAAATCCGCGCCGAACCCGCCGAACACTCGCGCCGCCAACTCGCGCGCCAGCGGAATATTTTCCTTCCCGCCCGCCTCGTCGTCGCCGCCATTGTTCTTTTTCAATTCTACAACTCGAGTTGGCTCGGCGATCCGGTGAATCCTTACGGAGTCATATTTGAGACCATCCTGAACGTCTTTGTCGTGTACGCGCTGGTGGTATTGGCGGTGACGGCTCTGTTTTATGTCGTTAAAAATTTCCCGCTGAAGACAGTGCAATGGTTTGTCTTCGCACTCGGCATCGCGGATGGACTGTTCCTAGGCGGACTCACCGTGTTGACCGGAGGATTCGACAGCATTCTCTATTGGGCTTATCCCGCCTTGATCATCGTCAACGCCGCCTCCATCCCGCTCGCCACGCCACAGATCGTTTTGAATCTTCTGCTCGGCATCATTTATCTCACGGCTGGCCTGACTGAAACCAGCACCGAACCCGAGTTGATCACGGGAAGCTTTCGTCGCCCTATCCAAAAAATCGCCGTCGAAGAAATCCAGGATGTGCGCGCGGTTGTCCTCTGGTTGGAGCAATCACCCAAGCCCTTCCGAAAATTTCTTTGGGACGGAATCTCCCCAGACGCGCGGAGCAATATCCTGAAGACAGGCGCAGTTTCATTGAGCGATACCGAGTTGAAAGAATTGCTGACCAAGGAAGTCAACTCCCTGTTCCCGACATTAAAAAGTTTTGCCCACACACCTGACGCATCTGTCAGACATGAGCTTGCCGATCCCACCGGCACACACTTCGTCCTGCAAGTCACCGTGCTGTTGCTGCTCACGTTCTGCTGTTACGGCGTGCAAGTGCTCGTGGCCGCGCAAGGTCGTGCCGACGAGGAGCGCAATGAATTCCTCGTGCGCGGTGAACAACTCCGCTCTGCCGGTCGCCTCGCCGCCGAAGTCGCGCATCAGATCAAGAATCCGCTCGCCATCATCAACAACGTCACTTACTCGCTCCACAAACATCTCGCTGCGGAAAAGCCGGAGACGGCCAAGCAGATTGACATCATCCGCGAGGAAGTCGCCAAGGCGGATTGCATCATCGTTCAGATCATGGGCTATGCGCAGTTGACCGAAGGCCGCGTGGAAAAACTCAACGTCGTGGACGAGATCAACCGCGCCATCGAAGACGTTTTTCCACCCGGCGCGCCATCGCCGGTTCACGTTCGGAGGAACTTCACCGCTCAACTCCCGCCATTGCTCGTGCAACGAAAACATTTCGGCGATGCTGTCAGCAATCTATTGCAGAACGCGCGCGATGCGTCAGCGGAGGGCTGCGTCATCCACGTCAGCACGCGTTTTCTGGAAAATGAATCCATCGAGATCACCGTGCGCGATGAGGGCGCGGGGATTCCGCCGGACAAACTGGAACGCATCTTCGAAGCCTATTACACCACCAAATCACACGGGTCGGGTCTCGGCCTGGCTGTGGTGAAACACAACACCGAACTCTACGGCGGCACCGTGCGCGCGGAATCCACGCTTGGAAAAGGCTCCGCGTTCACCCTACTCTTTCCCTCGAAGACGCTGATGAAACCCATCACATGACCTCGCCGCTCCCGCCATTGCTCGTTGTGGATGACGAGAAGAACATGCGCCTCTCCCTGCAAACATTGCTCGGAGACGAAGGTTATTCCGTACTCGCCGTGGAATCCGCCGAAGCTGGCCTCGAACTTCTCGCCAAGGAAAATGTGTTCATGGTCATCACCGACGCACGCCTCGGCGGGATGAGCGGGTACGAGTTCATGGGCAAGATCCGCAGCCGCTGGCCTGAGTTGCCCGTGCTGATGATCACCGCCTACGCCACACCCAAACTCGCTGTCGAAGTCATCAAGTCCGGCGCGATGGATTATCTCGCCAAGCCATTCGCGCCGGAGGAATTGCTCCACGCTGTCTCGCGTTGCGGTGAACGCCATCGCCTGATCAAGGCCAACGATCACCTGCTCCAACGCGCCAGCGAAACTTACCAACTGGATCAGATCGTCGGCGACTCCGCGAAAATCCGCGAGCTGCGCCAACTCATCCAGACCGTCGCACCCACCGACGCGCGTGCGCTCATCCTCGGTGAAAGCGGCACGGGCAAGGAAATCGTCGCCGGCGCGCTGCACAGTTTGAGCGCGCGAAAAAAATCTCCCTACGTGCGGATCAATTGCGCAGCCATCCCGGAAGCGTTGCTCGAAAGCGAACTATTCGGCCATGAACGCGGCGCGTTCACCGGCGCGCTGAAACTCAAACACGGTCGCGTGGAAGAAGCCAACGGCGGCACGATCTTCCTCGACGAGATCGCCGACATGAGCCGTCCGTTGCAGGCCAAGCTGCTGAGGTTTCTCGAAGACGGCACGTTCACACGCGTCGGCGGCACGCAGGAATTGAGCGTCAACGTCCGGCTCGTCGCGGCCACGAATAAAGACATCGTCAAAACCATCGCGGCGGATGAGTTCCGTGAGGATTTGTTTCATCGCCTCAACGTGATTCAATTCCGCCTGCCGCCACTGCGCGAACGCGAGGACGACATCCTCCGGCTCGCCGAACATTTTCTGAAACTGTTCAGCGGCTCGATGAACCGCACGGTCAAGCGGCTCTCACGCGGCGCGCAGCAGAAACTTCTCTCGCATCGCTGGCCCGGCAACGTGCGCGAACTCCGCAACGCCATTGAACGCGCGCTCATTCTCGAAACCACTCCTGAAGTCCAGTCGGCGAACCTGCCGGATTTCCAGATCGAAACGCAGTTGAACAAAGCTCCGGCGGCGACCGCGTCGGTTGCCGCCAACGGTGAGCGTGCGATTGATGAGATTGTCGCAGACTTCGAGCGCAACCTTCTCACCGCCACGCTGGAGAGTTGCTCGTTTAATCTGACCAAGTGCGCGGAGAAGTTGAAGATCAGTCGACACGCGTTGCGCTTTCGGATGCAGCGACTCAACCTCACGACCGAGGACGTCACGCCCACGCCACTGACGAAAGTAAATCTTTG
>JANNAO010000483.1:0-11555 GCA_031384405.1 Verrucomicrobiota bacterium
CAGAACAGCACCCCGAAGTATGAAGGATTTGATTTTCATGAACTTGACCCGTTGGCTGTGAACGGTTGTAGGCTCACGGACGAAATCTTGCAAGAGAATAAACCAAGAATTGCATCACACATGCGTTATGGAAAAACTGGGATTGTCCCAATGTGCGGCGGAATCTGGACAAACAACTTGCCCGGTATTTAAGGAAGGCCAGAGGTGGTCTTTCTTACGCTGCATTCTCCAAACGTGTAGGACTTTCGCATACTACTCTTCATCGTTTGGAACGTGGCGAGCATCATCTGACCCTTAGCAAACTAGAAGTCATCCTGAACAAACTAAAAATCCGGATGCGTCACATTTTCCCCGGTGAGTTTTGATTGGCGGTTTTGGAACACAACTTCGACATCTGGCTCGGTTACACGGCTCTCTTGAATTGCGACTGCCAAGAGTGGGACAGCCAGAGGGCAGAAGCTGGGAGTCAGTAGTCAGATGGTGGCAGTGAATTCCAAGAGGGAGACAAACAGTTCCAAGCCGGGGACAGTGAGTTTGATTTTCAGAGAAGCTAGAGGCGTTGGGCGAGGCGTGAGGGTTATGATTGGGACGGTGAATTTGCCCGCTGGATTGGCGAGAGGCGATGGGCAACGGGCGAGAGGTGTGATTGAGACAGTGAGTTTAGTTTATGACAAGGCGAGAGGTTTTAGGTGAGGGGCTATCGGTGTTATTGTGACATCAAGTGTTGGTTCTCTGCACGTTTGAAGTGACAAAGACATTTCACGCAGAGTTAATGCGTCGGGCTGGTTTCCAATGTCAGCGATTTGCCGATTCGTCCAGCTCCAGCCTGACCACATCGTACATCACGCCTTGTGACCAAGTGTTGGCGTGGGATTTGAGTTTGATGTGTTTAAGATGAATCCACCGTGGCGCGCGTATGTGGCTTTGAGGAATCGAGTGTTAAGCGGAAAGAAATAATTGAATCATCGCTCCGCTTGGCCTTAAATCTGCCGCGTGCTAACCAAAGTCATCGCGGTCGCAAATCAGAAGGGCGGAGTCGGCAAGACCACCACCTCGGTGAATCTCGCCGCGTGCATGGCCGCCGCTGGCAAGCGCGTGCTGCTCTTCGATCTCGATCCCCAAGCCAACGCCACCAGCGGTGTAGGCGTGGAGAAAGTCGAGGGCGCGAGTGCGTATCGTCCGCTGTTTGGCGAGGGAACGCTTACCGAGAAAATCAAACCCACCGCTTACGAACGGCTGTGGCTGATTCCCAGCGAAGTGGATTTATGCGGCGCGGACGTTGAACTGGCGCGTTCCGAGAATCATCTCATGCGCTTGAAGATTGCGTTGCAACCCGTGCGCGATTCCGGGAACTACGATGTGATCCTCGTGGATTGTCCGCCGTCGCTGGGGATTCTCACGCTGAACGCCTTTGCCGCCACCGATGGAGTTCTCGTGCCGTTGCAATGCGAGTATTACGCACTCGAAGGCATCTCAATGATGAGCCGCGTGCTCGGGCAACTACGCGAGGCTGGGGTGAATCCGCATCTGGACATCTTCGGCGTGGTGATGACGATGTTCGATGCCCGCACCAAACTTTCCAACGAAGTCGTGAGCGAAGTCCGCAGCCAGCTTGGAGAACGCGTGTTTGAAACCGCCATCCCGCGCAGCACGAAACTCGCGGAAGCGCCGAGCTTCGGCAAACCCATCATCCATTACGACAAATACAGTGCCAGCGCCGCCGCCTACGAAGTTCTGGCCGATGAAGTGATGAAGCGGTTGTTTGTTTGACAGGAGATTTAATCTCCCTCTCCGCCGTGAACTTCCCTCTCCGCATCCGATGGGAGAAGGTGGTCGCAGGCCGGATGAGGTGAACCGCTGATCTTCGCTGATTCACGCTGATTCAAAAGGGCTGCAAGCCCGGAATGTGAAAGCCGAGGTGAAGGGGATTCAGGCCAGCTCGCGAGTAGGACGGAAGGTTATTTGCTCCAGAGGGTGAGGGATTGGCGAATGATTTCATCCAGTTCGGCTTTGGATTCACCACCGCCGAAGGTGAAGCTGGCGGTGAGATGTTTCCAATCTTCCAATGACAGGCCGTAAAGTTCGCGGGCGATGAAGACTTCCAAGGCGGCGCGTTCCTTCACGGCGCGCGGGTCTTTCAACAGCTTGGCAGCGAAATCGGCCAGCTTCTTTTTCTGCGCGGCGGAAAGTTTTGGGATCGGTAATTCGTAAATGAAAAACATGCTGACCGTGGCGGACACCCGGTTGCGAATGTAGTAATTCAACAACAGAGAATTCAACAGCGTGAGCAGCGAGCGGACCTCATCCGTCGGTAATTCTTCCTGCGACAACTTGCCTTTGTCGGTTAGCTCATACCGGCAGGGCATGAGGTAGGTCACGGTGTCAGAAAGAATCGTGTCGGCTTCCAGCAGCGTCGCAATAATTGTGCGCTCGTTTGTTGAGCTACCGACCCGACGAAAGCCCACCCGTTCTAGCTGATAATCCAGTTTGAATTTCTTTTTGTCGAAGAGTTCTTCGATCAGTTCATCCAACTCCTCTTTTTTCTTTGGGAGCGGCTTACCTTCCAGTGCCTTGATGTCGGCGTCGCGCACGAACGCCGCCAGCCGGTGGATTTCTTTTCGCTTCAGTTCAGCGTGGACGGGCTTGCTTTCGGCGTAGAACTGGCCGGGGGCATAGCCATCCTCGTATTGATAAATCATCTTGCCCTCGTAAATGGGCAGTTGTCCGGCCGTGAGCTTGGTGGCGGGACGTTTGTGAAAATGTTGCACGTCATCGGCCGGGTGCAATTCGCGGCGGAACTGAAACCCGAGTTCCGACAGCAGCGGAAGTTCTCCGCGAATCTTGCCGCAAATGACATAATCTTCCGCTGAACGAAATTCCATGAGCGAGAGCGTCTGCGGGCTGAACCTCTGCATCATCGCGATGCTGTAACGAATCGGCGTGGCCGAATAATCTTTCGGATCGTGAAGATAAAACCGCGCATCAAAAGCATGGTCTTTCGGTGTGACCGCACCTTTGACGACCTTGAAGAAACCAAATTTGAAGCGGCTGTCCACATCGGGGAAGATTTGCTTGGTCTTTTCCCTTCCATTTTCGATGACCTTGTAGCCCCGGTTTTCAAACGAGGTCAACTCATCGAGCCGGTGTTCAGTGATGAACCAGCGGCGCAGATCGGCGCAACCTTCGTCCGTCTGAATGCCGGACGGGACGAGCAGTGAGAATTGACCGCCGGGCCGGACGAGCGAGAGGTCGCGCTCAATGAAAAGCTTAAAAAGATTCCAGTCGCCCGTGCCCTGCTTCTTGAAAACTCTCCCGAAGAATTCCTTGTGGCGTTCGTAATATTCCTCGTGTTCGCGCCAGCGGGCGGCAAAGTCTTTATTCGTCTTCAACTCCTCAGCAAACCATTTCTCAAACGCCGGGCCGTCCATGCCCATCTTGCTGAACTGCGGTTTGCCCCGATAAAAGTTGGCGGCGAATTCCTTGCGGATGGGTTTGAAACCTTCCCACGGCGGATTGCCAATGATGCCGTCAAAGCCGGATTCATTGTCCGGGCGCGCTTTACCCTCTCGATCAAACCACGCCGGGAAGAAACTCAGCGCGACAAAAAGCGCCGGGGCGGGCAGCAATTCGTTTTGGAAATGTTCGGCGAGGTTTTCGCGGAGCTTGGCCTGAAGTTTCAAGGCTTCTTCGAGCGGCGCGTGGTCGGACGGGTTGGCGATGTATTGCTCGCGGAGGGCGCAGAGTTTTTTCATCGCGTGGCCGCTGACTTCGGAAAGATAGGCGACTTGTTTGACCGGGTCGGTGTCCACCAGCGAATCGGCGCAGATGAAGTTGAGACGCAGGCTGGGCAGCGTGCGGTTGATGTCGCCGGTGAGTCGGCGGAAGTTGTAATCCTCGGTGGAGAGTTTGACAGCTTCTTTCCAGAGATTGGTTTTGGCGACTTCAATGGCCCCGGCGTCTTTGTCCACAGCGAAGATGTGGCGGAGCAGGATTTGGGCGACTCGGACGCGGCGGTTGTCGAAATTCCAACGCTCGCGGAACGCGCGCGCCTGCTGAACATTCGGCGGGGTGTCCATCAGGTCGCCGCCGTTCTGCCAGTTTTTCACCCAGAGGCAGGCTTGATCAATGCGCTGGTATTGCTCCCAAACGGCGCGCAGGACTTTGATGAGAAAACCGCCGCTGCCGCCCGCCGTGTCGCCGATGGCAAGGCGGGTGAGCTGCGACATGAGCGCGTCGGCGGTGGTGAATGTGGAGACGTCGGCCTTGCCTGCACTGACGGCATCACAAATTTGGGTGACGAGCGGGCCGAACAGGCTGGTCACGAGGCTGTCGGTCATCGGGATGGTGATGCCGGCGGGCGTGTAAAAAATGCCCTCGTCCTTGCGGTTGGCGGCGAGGAACATTTCGTAGGACTTGCCGAAGATGTCCTCGTTGATGAGGCGGTAGTTGTAGTGGACGATGCCACGCTGGAAAGTTCTGCTCCAATCATCCACCCCGAGCACTGCTTCGAGGAGACGGGCAAAGCGTTCGAGGTTTTTCGGTTCGCGATCCAGTTCCTTCCAGATGGAACGCTCGAAGAGTTCGGTGTCGTAGTAGTCCTCGAAGAACCGCTCGAAGTCCGTCAGGAATTGTTCGACGATGCGATAGGGGCCTTTGGCCTGCCAGCGTTCCTTGGCGCGCTCGAATTCATCTTGGAGATGCCGGTATCGCACCAAGCTGTGATCTTCCATCGTCTTGGCGAAGATGATCTGGTTCAGAAGCTGGATGACGAGTTCGTCGTGTTTGCTTTCGTCCGTGAAGCGAACGGGTTCAAAGGCGCGAAACCAATCCTGAAGCTGTTCAAAGAAGGAGCGGTCGAGATCGGGGCGAACTTCGCCGTCTTCTTCGTCACGGATGACATCCAGCAGGCTTTGCTTGGCCAATGTGCGTTCGAGCAAGTCCGCAAAAGAAAGTTTGGCAAAGGGCTTGAGGGGCTGCCAGAGGTCGCGGGCACTGTAAAGGTAGGCGTCGCGCAGATCGGTGAGAACAAGGTACTCGGAGTGGCGGAGATATTTTTCAACCTGACCACGATGGCCGGTTGATTCCAAGCGGTGGCTTTTCAGCAACTCCGCACTGTTCAGGTAAAACAACGGTTTTAGTTCGATGACGATGGAGGACTCCTCCTTGGCATCCAGTTTGAAATCTACGAATCCAGAGCCGAGTCCAACCTGCGGCAGCGCGGGAGCGTTCAAGAAGATTTCCGCGAGCGGACGAAATAATCCTTCAGCGGCAGTTTCGGGCTTCGATCCTTTTTGAAGCTGATCCAGATAGGTCGTGATGGGGTCGTAACCGGTCTTGAAGCCGGAATCGGGCAGCAACGGTGTGACCTCAATTTCTTTGAGGTCAACCAAGCGGCGGAGTTCCTGTAAGATTTCTTTGGGCTTCACTTCGGTAATTCGTCGGGGGTGATTGTCAGGAGGATTGGGATTTTATCAAGGACGGACATGCTTCGTGTCGTGTAGTTTTCAAACCAAGAAATTTCTTAGTTTTTTTTCAACGATGCTTTATTTGCTGTTCCCTGCTCTCCAAGTAGAGTCAGGCAGTAGGGGACGTTTGTTTCAGAACTGTATCACAGCAACGCTTCCCCACGCGCGGCGACGAAGAGGCGATACCATTCTTCGCGGCTCAACTCGAACTCGGTAGCCTTCACCACTTCGCGGGTGCGACCGGGATTCGTCGTGCCCACGATGGTAACGATCTTGCTCGGATGAAGTGAGAGGCCCTGCTTGGTCTGGATTCGTCGCTTTTTTAACCCTGCTTCACCGCTGTCTGCAAAAAAGTGTGTCAAAAAAGTGTTGCGTTCACGCGGGTTTGCCCCTAGAACAACGGCGAATCGAAGGTCTGATCGCTGTGTGAGGATGTGTTTTCCCTAAGTTTGGTTGAACGGATTCTCCCGGCAGCTTCCAACAATTCAACATTCAAAATCCGTTTAATCGGGGCTTTTTCCACCTTCGACGATACAACGACAGTTATGAGCAAGCACATTGGTAACAACAACAGACACGACAATCAAAGACGCGGTAACGCCCAAAGCAATGCCCCCAGCAACGCGCCGGGTAATGCCCCAAGCAATCCGCAGCAGGGCAATGCGCCCGCCAGTTCTGCCGGTGGCGATTACGGCTTCGGCCATCTGGAAATCTCCGAGAAAGGTTTCGGATTTCTCCGCACTGCCGCCGCTCATTTTCATCCCAAGCCCACGGATATTTTCGTGACGCCGGATACCATCAAACGCAATTTCCTCCGCGAAGGCAGCCTCGTAGCCGGGCCAACTCAGCCGCCGCATCGCGGCACAAGTCCGCAGCTCAAGTCCGTGGACAAGGTCAACGACATGGCATTCGAGGATTACACCAAGGCGGTGCGCTTCGAGAATCTCACGAGCATTGATCCCATCGAGAAATACAATCTTGAGACCACGCCTGATCTGCTGGAGACCCGCGTGATTGATCTCGTCACGCCCATCGGCAGAGGCACGCGCGGATTGATCGTCGCGCCGCCGCGCACGGGCAAGACCACCATCCTCAAACAGATCGCCAACGCCATCACCATAAACCATCCGGAAGTTCACGTCATGGTTCTGTTGATTGACGAACGTCCCGAGGAAGTCACCGACTTTCAACGCTCGGTGAAGGCGGAAGTCGTCGCGTCTTCCAACGATCAAGATTTGGAAACGCACGTTCGCCTCTCGCGCTTTATGATCGAGCGTTGCCGTCGCATCGTGGAATCGGGCAAGGACGTGTTTGTACTGCTCGACTCATTGACCCGCGTGGCTCGTGCTTACAATAGCGTTCACGGTGGCAGCGGTCGCACCATGACCGGCGGTGTGGATGCGCGTGCGCTGGAGATTCCGCGCAAGATGTTCGCTTCTGCTCGTAAGATCGAGAATGGTGGTTCGCTGACGATTCTTGCGACGGCGTTGATTGATACCGGTTCGCGCATGGATGAACTCATCTTCCAGGAATTCAAGGGCACGGGTAACATGGAGTTGATCTTGGATCGCAAGCTCTCGGATCGTCGTCTGTTCCCCGCGATTGACATCCCGAAGAGCGGCACGCGCAAAGAGGAAAAACTTTTCGCGCCGAAGAATCTCGAACCGCTCCGCAAACTCCGCCGCATGATGGTGGACTTGAATCCCGTCGAGGCCATGGAGACGCTCACCGCCGCGCTCAAGAAGCACAAGACGAACGACGAGTTGCTGGCGAAACTCGGCGGTTAGTCTTCGGAATCAACTTTTCAGAAACCCGCACGGCCTTGCAGTCGCGCGGGTTTTTCATTGTGAGTGGGCAATAAAGGTTTTGCTTTGGACGTCAGCACACGTAGCAACAATTCTAGGATGTGTTCACTCTCGCAGTCATCTTGGCTAACTTTGTTGCGATATCAGCTCTACTAAAAATACCCGTTTGGTTTATTAAACATGATGTGCTACTATGCATTGGCTGACGTGGGCGTGAGTGTTAGTTGATAGTGTCAGTGAAAGGACAGTCAGTTGAAAGTCAGTTGACGGTACAGTCGCAGACGGTCAGTTAGTAGATGCGCCCACGCCAGCCATTTCTTTTCCCTTCTGCGGATTCCATCACCGCATGGACACAACTCGCCGCCTCACCTACGCTGCTTCGCATGAAAGCCATCCGCCTTGTCCATCAGGGTCGCCCGCTGGAACTTCACGACGTGCCGATGCCGCAACCCGGCGCGCATGATGTTCTCATCCGCGTGATGGCGGCGGGAGTTTGTCATTCAGACGCGCACTATCGCGCTGGCAAATCCCGTGTGCATCCTTTGCCCCTCACACTCGGCCACGAAGTCGCTGGCATCATTGATCACGTCGGGCGCGATGTTAAAAACTTCCAGCCCGGCGACCGCGTGTGTCTTCACTATCTGGCGACGTGTGGGTGTTGCAACTGGTGTTCCGATGGCGACGAACAATTCTGCGCCTCGTCTCAGATGATGGGGAAATATCGCGATGGTGGTTACGCGCAATACATCGTCATGCCGGAGCGAAGCGTGTTCAAGCTGCCGGATGAAATCCCGTTTGAACACGGCGCGATCATGATGTGTTCTTCCGCCACCTCGCTTCATGCGCTGAACAAGGCACGGCTGCAAGCGGCTGAAACCGTGGCGGTGTTCGGTGTCGGTGGATTGGGAATGTCGGCGATCCAACTCGCCCGCGCGCTCGGCGCAAGTCAGGTTTTTGCCGTGGACATCAACCGCCGCAAACTCGAACTCGCCACGCGCTTCGGTGCAACGCCCGTGAACGCGGCGATTGATGATCCCGTCGCGATGATCCAACAACTCACTAGCGGACGCGGTGTGGATGTGGCGTTGGAACTCATCGGCCTGCCGCTCACGATGCAGCAAGCCGTGCGCTCGCTCGCCATCCACGGACGCGCCGCACTTGTCGGCATCATGGAACATTCGTTCGACGTCGCGCCCTATCACGAGATCATCAACAAGGAAGCTGAGATCATCGGTGTGTCAGATCATCTCGCGTCGGAGATTCCGCTGCTTCTGGAGTTCGCGCGACGCGGGCAACTTGATCTTTCTCATGCCGTATCGCGCACGATCCCATTGGACGCAGTGATCGTGAATGAGACGCTGGACCGGCTGGAGAAGTTCGGCGACGACCTGCGTGTGGTCATCAAGCCATGAGGTTAAAATTCAACCTGGAGAAAGCAGTTGGAACAGCCACAAAGAGGCACAAAAGGCGCAAAGGAAAGGCGATCAACTCCAGAGCGCGTGTTCAGCGATCAGCTTCGTGAGCAAGCCCGCATCTGCGCCGGGGAAATCATGCTTCAATAACTGCTCACGGTTCACCCACTTCACCGCCGCGCAATCAATCGCCTGCGGTTCGCCCGCTGGCAGTTCGCACAGGAAAAACTTCAGCAACACCGTGCGTTCGGGATAAGCGTGCGTGACCGAATCGAACAACTTGCCAACCACGACATCCACACCGAGCTCTTCTCGAAGTTCACGGGCGAGACATTGTTCAAAAGTTTCTCCAGCCTCGCGTTTGCCGCCGGGAAATTCCCACAACCCGCCGAGGTGCGCGTCCGCATGACGTTGTGTGATGAGCAATTTGCCGGAACGGAAGACAAGTCCGGCGCTGACTTCGACAATGTGTCGAGAGTCGAAGGTCGAGGGTCGAGTGCCTGAACCGCTTGCCTTCGACTCTCGACTTTCGGCTCTCGACTCTTTGCTCATCGCCCGATGCTCTTGTAAATCCAGCCGAGCTTTTCCATCTCTTGGGGATCGAAAAGATTCCGGCCATCGAACATGATCGGCGCGGAGAGCGCCTTGCGAGACCGTTCGAGATCGAGCTTTTTGAATTCATCCCACTCCGTCGCGACCACGATGGCATCGCAACCCTGCGCCACATCATTCATGTCATCCACGAAAGTGACGTTGGGCAAAACCGCCCGCGCCTTGTCCATCGCCTTGGGATCGTGGACGCGCAACGTCGCGCCTTCCTTCAACATCCTTTGGCAAAGATCAATGGCAGGAGAGGATCGCACGTCATCGGTGTTCTGTTTGAACGCCAGCCCCAGCACGGCGATTTTCTTGTCCTTCAACACCCAGAGCGTCTCCGTGATTTTCTTGATGAAGCGTTCCATCTGCTCGGCGTTGATGTTCTGAACTTCCTTGAGCAATCGGAAATCGTAGCCGACCTGCTCAGAAATCTTGATGAACGCACTGAGGTCTTTCGGAAAACAACTGCCGCCGAATCCGATGCCCGCGTTCAGGAAGCGTCGCCCGATGCGATCATCCAAGCCCATGCCGATAGCGACTTCCTGCACGTTCGCGCCAGCGGCTTCGCACAAAATAGCCACGGCGTTGATGTAGGAAATTTTCAGCGCGAGAAAGGAATTGGACGCGTGCTTGATGAGTTCCGCCGAGTTGATGTCCGTGATGATGATGGGTGCGTTGAACGGCGCATAGACTTCCTTCATCGCGGCGACGGGACGTTGCGAGCGCACGCCCACGACGATGCGATCCGGCTTCATCAGATCGTCCACGGCGAAACCTTCGCGGAGAAATTCCGGGTTGCTCAAGACATCGAACTCAACCTTGGTCTTGCAATAACGACTGATCGTCTCGGCCACCTTGTCACCGGTCTTCACGGGCACCGTGCTTTTGTCCACGATGATCTTGTAGCTGGTCATCGCCCCGGCGATGTCGCGTGCGACGCGTTCGATGTAACTCAAATCCACCGAGCCATCCGGCTGCGGCGGTGTGGGCACGGCGATGAAGATGACATCGGACTTCTCGACGCCTTCTGCCGTGCTGTTCGTGAAGCTGAGTCGCCCAGCGGCAACATTCTTTTTGACGAGTTCTTCGAGGCCGGGTTCGTAGATGGGAATGCCACCACGCTGGAGCATCTCGACTTTTTTCGCGTCGCTGTCCACGCAGATGACGTGATGGCCGACTTCAGCGAAGCAAGTTCCTGTGACGAGACCGACGTAGCCCGTTCCGATGATCGTTAATTTCATGGTGCGAACAAAACTCCCGACTTCTCCAGTTCGGGATTATTTAGAATCTTTGATGAGAAACCGTCCGTAGATCAAACCAGCCAACGCGCCGCCGATGAGCGGCCCGATCCAATAAACGATGTGATTGTTCCAGTGACCGCTCGCGAGGGCTGGGCCGAAGGTGCGCGCCGGATTCATGGCCGCGCCGCTGATCGGGCCGCCAGCGAGAATGTCCAGCGTGACGGTGAGGCCGATTGCCAAGCCGCCAAGCTTCGGCGCGCGCGAATCCACGGCAGTGCCGAAGATCACGACGACGAGGAAGAATGTGAGGACGGCTTCCATGACGATGCCCTGAAACTGCGTCACGCCTGCAGCGAGGTCTGGTGTGC
This sequence comes from Verrucomicrobiota bacterium, assembly GCA_031384405.1. GTDB lineage: Bacteria > Verrucomicrobiota > Verrucomicrobiia > Limisphaerales > JADLHS01 > JADLHS01. Next base: position 10,889 of record JANNAO010000483.1, read on the forward strand.
CTGCGGCAACGATTCCTTTGCCCATGACGCGCATGGTTTCATCCACGACGGGGTCTTTCGTGGATGAACTACCCATCATCGCGATGATCAAGAATCCCGCCGCCGTCGCCGCAACAAGTTGCGTGATGATGTAAGCACCCGCGCGCAAGGCATCCATTTTTCCCGCCACGAACAACGCCACGGAAACCGCCGGGTTGAATTGACCGCCAGAGATCGCCCCAAACGCCGATGCCATCACCGCGATGGTCAATCCATGTGCCAACGCGACGCCGAGCAGGCCGGGATCGTGATGGATGGCAAAGATGCCGACGAAACAGAGCGCGAACGTGCCGATGAATTCAGCCACGCATTGTTTGGCGAGAGATTGATTCATGGGAGAAAATTACTTCGCGGCAGCGGGAGCGTTTGTGCCAACGACGGGCGCGGGCACAACAATCGCCGGGAGCTTGGCGCGAATTTCTTCTGCACGTTGCGATGCTTCATTGCCGAGTGAACTGCCTTGATCGCCACGACCGACTTCCTCATAAAGCGTCACCGCCTGTTCCAATTTCCCCTGCGCGCTCATCACGCCTGCCAACGAGTAACGCGCCTGCTTTGCCACCTGGGAATTGGGATAACGATCCACGACATCTTTGTAGGACTTGCCAGCTTCATCAAGTTTCCCTTG
>JANNAO010000149.1:0-6394 GCA_031384405.1 Verrucomicrobiota bacterium
CGGACTCCGCCAGTCAGACGACGGCGCGCACGGAGTGACGCGCCCTACCAACAACCTCATCGCTTCCGCTTCGCTGACATAAACTTCTCGGCGTATTTACCCAGCAAGTCAGCTTCGAGATTCAATGCGTCTCCGACCTTCCGCTCACGCAGTGTCGTGACTTCAAACGTGTGTGGGATGATCCAGAGTCGGAAGCCTTTCTTGGTCACCCCTGCGACTGTGAGACTGATGCCGTCCACCGCGATGGATCCCTTGAAGACGACATAACGCATCACGTCCGCCGGCGCGGCGATGTCCAGCAAATGATCTGCGCCGGACTTTTCCCAGCGAACGATCTTGCCGACGCCGTCCACATGACCCGTCACGAAATGGCCGCCGAGTTCGCCATCGGCGCGGAGTGGACGTTCCAGATTCACGAGCGAGCCGGGCTTGAGGAATTGCAGATTCGTCCGCTGCCAGCTTTCTTGAAGCACATCGAACTGAAGCAGTTTGGTTTTACCGCGTGAAGAAATCTTCACCACAGTCAGGCAACAACCATTCACCGCCACGCTCGCGCCGAGCTTCACGCCGCGCGCGATGCTTTTCGCGCGGAGGGTCAGCGCGATGGATTTCTTGGTCGGCTTGATGGCCTCGACTGTTCCCGTTTCTTCCACAATGCCTGTGAACATGCAGGCATGTTGCAGTTTGCGGGTCGCTGGATGCAAGCGCGCAACGGCAAATCTCGCCAACGCACCGGGAATTTATGCGTGTCATCCGGGCGCGAGGCGGTTAATAAATCTGGATGCGAACTCTTTTGATCGGCATAGACAGCGGCACGCAATCCACCAAAGCTCTCGTGATGGACGCCAAGGACGGCAAAGTTCTCGGCAGCGGCGCGGCAGGTTATGATCTGATTTCCGATCTCGGCCCGGGCGCGAAAGAGCAACATCCGCACTCATGGGTCGAAGCAACAGCGTCCGCCATCCGGCAGGCGTTGCGTCAGGCCAAAGCGGTCGCGGCGGAAGTCGTCGGCATCGGCGTGAGCGGACAGCAACATGGCTTCGTGCCGCTGGACAAGGCTGGCGAGGTGATTCGTCCCGCAAAACTTTGGTGCGACACCTCCACCGCCGCCGAGTGTGAAGAGATCACGGACAAACTTGGCGGACCGAGGAAGACGAACAAAGCACTCGGCAACGCCGTGCTGCCCGGCTTCACTGCGTCAAAGATTCTCTGGCTCAAAAATCATGAGCCAAAAAATTTCGCCAAGCTGGCGACTGTTCTTCTACCGCACGACTACTTGAACTTCTGGCTCACCGGCGAACGCGTGATGGAGTATGGCGACGCGAGCGGCACGGCGTTGTTGAATGTGCGTTCACGTCGCTGGTCGAATCCCGTCATCGCGGCGATTGATGCCGACCTCGCTGACAAGTTGCCCAAGTTGATTTCAAGCGATGAACCCGCCGGGAAACTTCAGGCGAAGACCGCGCAGTCGCTGGGATTGAACGCAGGCGTATTGGTGAGCGCGGGCGGCGGCGACAACATGATGGGCGCCATCGGCACGGGCAACACACGCGAAGGCATCATCACCGCGAGCTTCGGCACGAGCGGGACGATCTACGCCTGCACGAACGAACCAGTGATTGATCCCGATGGCGAGATCGCCGCGTTCTGCGATTCCACGAACCGCTGGCTGCCGCTGCTTTGCACGATGAACGTCACTGTGGCCACCGAGATGATGCGCCAGGATTTTGGTTACACGCATGAGCAATTCGAGAACAAGGCGTCAAAGGTCGCGCCCGGTTCGAGCGGGCTGTTGCTGCTGCCGTATCTCGAAGGCGAACGCACGCCGAATGTCCCCGATGGCACCGGCGCGATGATCGGTATCAACACAAAAACTTTCAGCGCAAGCCACTATTGTCGCGCGGCGATGGAAGGCGCGACGTTGGGAATGAATTACGGATTGCGTCGTCTCGCAGGACTTGGTGTGAAAGCAAAACAGATTCGTGCGACGGGCGGTGGCGCGAAGTCGAAGTTGTGGCGGCAGATCATGGCGGACGTGTTCAACGCGGAAGTCGTGACGCTGAAGGTGACTGAAGGCGCGGCTTTCGGTGCGGCGTTGCAGGCGCTCTGGTGCTGGCGATTGCAGCGCGGAGACAAGGCGCGAATCGAAGACATCACGGATGAGTTCGTGACGTTGAACAACGCCGAGACCTCCACGCCCAAGGCTGATGCCGTGGCCGCGTATCAGGAGTTGCAGGAGTTGCAGGATGATTTATCGCGATCACTTCGCGGCGTGTTCGCCAAGCACAGAAAGTTTTTGAACCGATGAGCGACGAGATTTCACAACGACTGGAAAGGCTCGAAGCGAACTCCGCGCATCTCGAACATCAAGTCGAGCAGTTGAATCAAGTCATCATCGAGCAGGCCAGAACGATTGATGCGTTGAAGAAACAGGCGCAACGACAATCGCAGACACTGGAATCCATGGAGCTTGATCGCATCAAAGCCACGAACATCAAGCCGCCACATTACCAGTAGCATCACGTCTTATATTGGGTTTTTCATCCTAAACTCCGCAGTCGAAATCGAGAAACCACGGACCTGCCACGCGGGGCACGCCTCCCTTTCTGATCCGTGTCCACCTGTGTCCACCGTGGTTGATTTGCGATGTTCCCGTTTCAGTTTCAACTGTGATTCTGCGGCGGCAAGGATCAGGGAATCGCAATGCGGAAATAGCGTTGCGTCGGTGTGAGCGTGAGATTGGTGATGACCTTGAGCGAGCCATCGCCGGGCACGGTTTGGAGCGTCTGCCACACCGGTGCGTCGAGCGTGTCCTTGAATTGAATCGTGTAATTCACGCCGGACACGGTGTCGAAGGCGAAGACGAATTCACCTGTGGCAGAAATGGAATTCAACAGCACGGGCGTGCCGAATGCGATGCCGGTGATCTCGTTCGTGGAATTGCCGCCATCGGAGAGCAGGGTGACGGCGTTGGTGAACGCGCCGGGGGCAATGGGGCTGAACCGGACGTGAACATTCGTGGAAGTCAGCGGCAACACGGCGAACGCGAACGACGGCGTGGCATTCGTGTTTGCGTCGAGCAACTCGAACGGCAGTGCGGCTAGGCTGGCAGAGGCGTTGAGTTGCGAGCCGCCTGCGTTGCTGACGACGAAGCTCGCCTGCGCAACCGATCCGGTGAACAGGATGCCGAAGGAAAGATTCGCCGGTGCAACGACAAGAATTGGCGGCGGCGGCGGTGCGTTCGTGACGGTGATGTAATTGGTCAGCGTGAGCGCATTCGTTCCGCCGAGGCCGACGGCGGTGAGCGAGACGGAGAACACGCCAGCGTTCGAGTAAGTGTTGGCCGGATGCTCGTTCGTGCTGGAGTTGCCGTCGCCGAAATCCCACGCGTAATCCGTGGCGTTGGTGCTGAGATTGGTGAACGTCACGGTCAACGGCGCGAGACCGTTCGTGATGTCCGCGACGAAGTTTGCCACAGGCGCGGGCGGCGGCGGAGCGTTGGTGACGGTGATGTAATTGGTCAACGTGAGCGCGTTCGTTCCGCCGAGACCGATAGCCGTGAGCGTCACACTAAAACTTCCGAAGTTCGAGTAAGTGTTCGCCGGATGTTCGTTGGTGCTGCTGTTGCCGTCGCCGAAATCCCACGCGTAATCCGTGGCGTTCGCGCTGAGGTTGGTGAACGTCACCGTGAGCGGCGCGAGACCGTTCGTGATGTCCGCGACGAAGTTCGCCACTGGCGCGGGCGGCGGCGGTGCGTTGGTGATGGTGATGTAGGCGGTGCGGATGAGTGTGTTCGAGCCACCTGCGCCAAATGCAGTGAGCGTGACGTTGTAAGTTCCCGGTGTCGCGTAGGTGTTCGTGGGATTGACGACTGAGTTGGTGTTGCCGTCGCCAAAATTCCACGCGTAATTTGTCGCGCTTGAAGAAAGATTGGTGAATGTGACGACGAGCGGCGCGCTGCCGTTGGTGGGCGATGCCGAAAAGTTTGCCGTGACAGGTCCAATGCCGACGAGCGAGAACGCGCCACTGCCAGAGATTCGTTTCACGACGAGGATGGCGTTTGTGGTGATGCCCGGCGTGTAGTTGAATGACTCAGCCACGCCTGAGCCGGCAAGTGTGCTCGACGCGAGAAGGATGGGCGTGCCGTACGCGTTCGGTGTGCGGCTGTAAAGGTGAACATCAAAATCTCCTGTGCCGGGAGTCGTGAGGTTCAACGAGAACGTGACGCCCGCCGGAATCTGAACACTGCGCGCCCAAACGCGTTTGTCATTTGCGTTGCTGCCCAAAGTGTCACCGACGACTTGGCCCGGCGTGTAACTCAACGTGACCGCTTCGACTGCTGCATCGGGATTCACCATGCCGTAACCCTCGAACCGATCCTTGCCGATGGGATAACTGTTCGGTCCAGCCGTCGCGCGTTGGAGCGTGGGATTGTTCGCATTGCTGTCGCGATTTGTGTTGGACTCGGAACTCGTGGCGCACAAAAGCATTTTCACCAGACGCGGATGTTGGCTCGAAGCGAAACTCCAGTTCGTGCCGCGTTGCTGCAACGCGTCAATCACCAAAGCCGCGCAACCCGCCACGAACGGCGTGGACATGGAAGTGCCCTGGATGTTGTAGTAATCATTCGTGCGCTGATCGCCGAACGCCTGACCGTCGCCCGAGTTGCTGTCCACTGACATGATCGAAGTGTGATAGCCGGACGAACCGCCGGGCGCGATGAGGTCGGGCTTGCGATCCTCTTCTTGGCCCGGCGTGGAACTGATGGTGGTGAAACCGGCGCTCGTGTAATCGGTGAGTTGATTGATGTCATTCGCTGCGCCGACGGTGAGCGCGAGCGCGGCGCGACCGGGATCATCAATCTCGCGACCGGCGGCGGTGGATGCCCCACCGTCGTTGCCCGCCGAGCAGCAAACCACGATGCCGTTGTTGACGGCGGTGTTGACCTTGGCGCGTTGCGCGGCGGAAATGCCCGGACTGCCGACGATGCCGAGGCTGATGTTCATCACCTTGATGTTGTTCGCGACGCGATTGGCCACAAGTCCGTCAATGCCCGCGTTGATGTCGAGGCTCGAACCCGAACCCGTGTTGCTGAAAACTTTTGCGCCCGCCCAGCGGCAGTCGGGTGCGACGCCGCTCAGTTTGTTGAAGCCGTCGCCGGTGCTCGTGAAATTATTTGCCTGCACGGTCACGGTGTAATCACTCACACCAACCGCGGCGAGTAACGCCGCCGAATACGCGCGCGTGGTGAGCGGCGTGAACGTGGTGTTCAATGCGAGCGGCGAAGTTCCTGTGGCGATGGCCTGCGCGGTGAATCCACCCGCCGTGCCTTTGTTGTGATAGACGAGATAGAGCGTGGTGCTGCCGCCGCCCTGCCATGTGGCGACGAGATTCACCGTGGTTGAAACCGCCGACAAGCTGAACGGACTTGGAAAGAAACTTCCCGCAGTGATCCCGGTGAGGTCGCCTTCATCAGTGAACAACAGATTACCCGTGGCCGCGCCCGCCGATGCGCCCGAACCGAACGCGATGCCCGCGCAATGTGTGCCGTGCTGGACGCGATCGTACGGCAACGGCTCGTTGTCCGTGGTGTAATCGTCCCAGAACGCGCGACGACCGTTCAGGTCCATGTGCGTTTCATCCACGCCAGTGTCGAGGATGGCGATGGTGGTATTGGTGTCGCCGTTGAAGCCGGAAACGGTTCCCGCAAAGCCCGCCGCCCAGACGGGACGCACGCGACCCGCGCGCGTGGCTTGATCAAGGTGCAACGTGGCGGGACGATCTTCCTCGATTTGCACAAGCGCATCGCCCATCAGCTTCGGCAGCGCGAGAATTTTTCCGAGTGGCAACCGACCATTCCAACCAAACGAAGTCGCCTCGTAGATGTGCGTCACTTCGCCGCCGTGCGCGAGAAAGGCGTCGAGATGTTTCTGCGCGATGCGATTCGTGAAGATGAGTTCGACGTGAACGAATTCGTCGAGTTTGGCGAGAGCGGCGAGGCGGTCGGTTGGTTTGGCGGGATTGTTTGCGGCAACCGTGTGGCGTTGGGCGCGTTCACCGAGTGAGTCCTGAAGACGGTCGGAGTTTTTATCCGTGGAAAAATGGCGAGGGATGAGCGGTGTGACGCTGGGTTCGCGAGGAGGCGCGGGTGAAGTGACAGGACGACCCGCATGAGCGTCAAGACATGCAAGGCACGACACGAGTAAAGCCCCAGCCCAAACGGGCAAACTGGTTCTGAGCATGAAAGGATTCTCCATAAAAACGGGTTCGACGCAAGAGTTGGTATCCGGGTGGGTGCGATTCAAAGTGACGGTCAGGAGGTGGAACGCCTCGCGCTGCGAGGCGTAGTGCCGCGTACAGCGGCGCAATCCCTTGTCGCCCGATTCCGCCCGCT
>JANNAO010000516.1:0-2624 GCA_031384405.1 Verrucomicrobiota bacterium
GCAGAAACAATTCAAGCCCCGGCAGGGGCGAAAGAAAAACTCCGAAATTCTGTCGCCCCCTGCCGGGGCTTGTCGGTTCTGCACTTTTCCCACGGCTCACGCCGTGGGCTAACTTCTGACGCAACTCCGTTGCTGAATTTCCACTCGGAGTTCGGCTTGAACATAACGAAGCCCCTGATTTTCCCCACAGGCGAGTCTGCCAAAAGAAAAACACGACCACCTTGCGGAGGCCGTGTTTGATGAAACTTAAACGGATTTCAGATCAGGGGAACTGGAGGCGGTTCACGCCAACGCCAGTTGCGCTTCCACCACCAGTGACGGCGAAACCAGTAGTAGCGCGCCCAAAGTCACCCGTGTTGTTCAACGCATTGCGGAAAGCTGTGGTGCTGAAGCCCTGCACACTGCCGTCAGCCAATCCAACGTTACCCTGCTTGGAGTGACCGTTATCTTGCCAGCCAATCGCTGTCGCCGCGACGCCGGCCCAGTTGCTATTGGTGCTTGCAGAAATGGTGCTCGTCATCTTGGTGGCTTGGTTGGCGTTGTAGCCAAGATTGTGGTCACCCGTCAGAAACATCTGGGGAGAGGTGTCAATAGAATCAACACCGACGAAATAGCTGGTGTTCAAATCGCTGGTGAAACCTTTCGTTGTTCCAACCGTAGGGCCGAAGATCGTTCCCGGGGTCGTGTCAATGGCAGCCGCTTGCCCAGAAGATTGTGCATTCTCGGAAGGGCAAAGCAAAATCTTGGGAGTGTTGAGTTCGTTCGACATGACACAAAACATTCCGAACACGCCTTTGATAGGCACTGGATTGCCCAAGTTCGCTGCGAAAGTGGCCGTACCGAGAGCAATTTGATTAATCGCTTCCCTTGCGCCACCCGAGGCTTGCGCCACGTTCATCGGGTTCTGTTCGTTGTTATCCCCAGCCCAGATACGAAAGGCGAGGCCGACTTGCTTGAGGTTGTTTGTGCAAGCGATGCGCTGCGCTTTGGCTTTGGCTTTGGCGAGTGCGGGGAGGAGCATGGCCGCCAAGATCGCAATGATCGCGATCACGACGAGCAGCTCGATGAGCGTGAACGCTCCTTTTTTATTACGAGTATTTTTCATAGTGTTGTTTGTTTTTTTGTTTTGGTTTCGGTGAAACTGTGGGCGCACTTTAGAGATGCACGCCGCACAGTCAAACCTGTTTTCAAAATTCTTTTAGCACCGCCAGTGCCACAGCCGTTTTATGCGTGAATCCAAGCAATTCACCCTAGCCCGCGTCACTTTCGCGCGGAATTTTCACGCATAAGGCGTGAGCCTCACGCAGCCAGTGTTGGGAAGCCGAAACTCAAAAACTCAGAAATAGAAAGCGTATTTTGAACTGATTGATGGCGGTCATGTTTCTTTTGGTGGAGCTCCATTTCTCTATTCCTGATTTGCTTCTTAAAACTTCTTCTGAGTTTTTGAGTTTCGGCTACGCATTACTTTGCTACCTTCCGCGCATGGCTTTTGATTCCTTTCGCGATTTCGTCAACGCCCTCGACAAGGCGGGCGAACTCAAACGCTTCTCCCAACCCGTCGCCACCGAACTCGAGATCACCGAGATCGCCGACCGCGAAATGAAATTGCCCGGCGGCGGCAAGGCGTTGCTGTTCGAGCAGCCCACCGTCAATGGCGTCGTGTCGCCGTTCCCCGTGGCCATCAACACGCTCGGCTCACACAAGCGCATGGCCATGAGCATGGGCGCAGAAACGGTGGACGAAGTCGCGAATGAACTTGGCGCGCTGATGAAAGCCAAGCCGCCGACGTCGCTGAAGGAGACGATGAAGCTGCTCTCGCTCGCGCTGGATTTGCGTCACGCCAAGCCGAAGACGGTGAAGACCGGTTCATGCAAGGAAGTCATTCACATAGTTGATAGTCCAAAGTCGAGGGTCGAGATCTGGCCGAAAGCACCCGATTGGACGAAGCCCTCAACCCTCAACCCTCAACCCTCAACCCTCCTCAACCTCCCCATCCTCAAATGCTGGCCGCTCGACGGCGGTCGCTTCATCACGCTCCCCTGCGTCGTCACCAAAGACCCCGACACCGGCGAGCGCAACGTCGGCATGTATCGCATCCAGATTTACGACAACAAAACCACTGGTATGCACTGGCAGTTGCAGAAAGTCGCCGCGCGTCATGGCCGTCGTTACTATGAGAAGGGCGAACGTATGCCCGTCGCCATCTTCCTCGGCGGTGATCCGATGTTTCCTTTCGCTGCCACCGCGCCGCTGCCAGATGGCTTGGATGAATTTCTGCTCGCGGGCTATTTGCGGAAGAAGTCCGTGGAGTTGGTGAAGTGCGAGACGAACGATCTGGAAGTGCCTGCGAATTCCGACTTCGTCATCGAAGGCTACGTTGACCCGACCGAGCCGCTGCGCGACGAAGGTCCATTCGGCGACCACACCGGCTACTACACGTTGCCCGAGCCGTATCCCGTCTTCCACGTCACCGCCATCACACACCGCAAGGACGCCGTTTATCCCGCCACCATCGTCGGCATCCCGCCGATGGAAGACTTCTACATCGGCGGCGCGTCCGTGAAACTCTTCCTGCCCATCTTCAAGATGAACTTCCCCGAGATCGTGGACATCGCGCTGCCGGC
>JANNAO010000333.1:0-3929 GCA_031384405.1 Verrucomicrobiota bacterium
GTTACTGGCTGAGGGAGCGCGGATGTGTTGGAGACCAGCGGCTGCATCTTGGAATTTATTGTGGTTTGCTAAAATATCCGCGCGCCTCTCGTTCCTCCATGCTGCTGCTGGTCGAGGACCACCCCGCCCCGCTCCGGCAAAGTTTGTGACGGCCACTTTTGGTCGCACTTGTCATTCATGGCCGGGCTGGCGCGGCGACAGCGCGCGGAAGTGTGGCGAGAAGCGATTCTGTGATTCCGGCATCGCGCGCGAGCAATGCCAGTTTGAGCAGATCAGCGTGACGGACATTTTTATCCGCCTGGATCACGAGCGTGAGCGGTTCAGTGGCGTGGGCGACGATGTTGATCAATTGAACCTTCAGCGCAGATTCCTCCACGATCTGATTTTGGAAATAGCAGCGTCCGCTTTGATCCATCGCCACGGTGACGGTGGGTTTGTCTGTGCCGGGAAGATTGTCGGCAGACGGCAGATTGATCTTCACACCGGGCGTGTAGAGGCGCGAGCCGAACGCGACGAACAGGACAAGCAGAAAAAAAACTCCTGCGTAGGCCGTGGCATCGAACGGATTGCGAAGCAGTCTGGCGCGACGCGGAAATTTCATGAGGACTTGGGGCGGCCGTTTTCGGTGACGATGTTCACAATCTCGTTCGCGGCGCGTTCCATGTCGGTGACGATGGTGTTGACACGGCTGACGAGATAGTTGTAGCCCGCATGGATGGGAATCGCGACGGCGAGTCCGGCGGCGCAACAGATGAGAGCTTGTCCCACACCCTGAGTCATCGTGCTGCTGTTCGCGTAAAGAGCCTCGCCTTGCAGGATGGTGAAGGACTTGATGAAACCCAGCACCGTGCCAAGCAATCCCATGAGCGGTGCGAGTTGCGCGATGGTAGCGAGCAGATCGAGGCGTTGCTCCAGACGCGGCACTTCGCTGAGGCCGGCTTCTTCCAACGCTTCACGAACGCGGTCACGTCCGTGATCGCGATTCAGGATGGCGACCTTGACGAGTCGCGCGACAGGTCCGGGCGTGGCGTCGCAGATGGAGATGGCTTCCACCACGTTGTCGCGCTTGATGACGGTGCGCACGCCGTTGAGGAACTCGGTGGAGTTGATCTGCGCGCGGTGACAATGCAGGGCGCGTTCAATGAAGATCACGATCCCCGCCGCACCCGCGAAAAAGATGACCCAGAGCATCGGGCCGCCGTTGGCCAGTAAGTTCGGCATGGCGGTGTTATAGGGTTTTGCGGGCGGAGTTCCAAGTTCCAAGTTGGCCGCCCAACTTCCAACTTCCAACTTCCAACTTCCAACCCTAAACTCCGCGCGCTCATGTTGAAGTCGTTGGAAAAATTATTCCCCGTATCCGTCCGCGCGAGTTTCCAAAGTCGCGCGTGGATTTTCGTGGCTCTGGCTATCCTGCTCACGCTCGCCGTGCGGGTGCGATTGCGCGACATGCCGCTGGAGCGCGACGAGGGCGAATACGCTTACGCGGGTCAACTCATCCTGCAAGGCGTGCCGCCCTACAAGGACGCGTTCAACATGAAACTTCCCGGCACCTATGTCGCGTACGCGGCGAGCATGGCGGTATTCGGGAAAACGCCTGCGGGCATCCATCTCGGTCTCGCAATCGTGAACGCTGCGACCATCTGGCTGATGTTTTTGCTCGGTAGAAAATTGCTCGACGCAGCGGCGGGTGCGACAGCAGCGGTCACGTATGCGTTGATGTCGTTAAGTCCGGACGTGCTGGGGCTGGCGGGACACGCCACGCATTACGTGGTGCTGCCTGCGGTGGGTGGAATTTTGTTTCTGTTGCGGGCTGTGGAAACGCGCGCGATGAAATTTCATCTTGCGGCGGGAATCCTCTTCGGCCTCGCGTTCGTGATGAAACAGCATGGCGTGTTCTTTGGTCTGTTCGGCGGCGTGTATCTGATCTGGTCGCGGATTTCGCCGCGATTGCTTGGCCCTGGCAATGGCGGACTTGGTTCGCGTCGCGCGCCACGTCGTCGCGCGGGAGAAGCCGTCGCGCTGGATTGGGCTGCGCTGTTCAAGGAACTGTCCGTGTTCAGCGCGGGTTGTCTATTGCCATATCTGGGAACATGTTTGTGGCTCTGGCTTGCAGGCGTGTTTCCACAATTCTGGTTCTGGACGATTTCCTACGGCAGTAAATACGCTTCCGGCATTCCGCTCGTGAAAGCGTCCGACGTGACGAGTGCCACGCTGCGCGCTGTCGTCGGACCGAACATTATCTTCTGGCTGTTGCCGAGGGTGGGCGCGGTGATGATGTGGTGGGAGGAACGGCTGGACGAGAACCGCCGTTTCTTGATCACGGTGTTGTCGTTGTTCTCGCTCGCATCCATCAGTGTGGGGTTTTATTTCAGGCAACATTATTTCATCCTGCTGTTGCCCGTGCTGGCGTTGTTGATCAGCGTGGCCGTGAGCAAAAGTATTCTGCTGCTGCGTGGCGACAAGAGCGTTGAACTATTCCTCGCGCTCGGCATCGTGGTGGTGGCCGTGATAGCCACGGGCGGAGTGTTGATCGGTAACGGCTCAGTGTGGTTCGCGCTGACTCCGAAGAAAGCCGTGGAGCAGATTTATGTGTCATCCATCTTCGGCGACACGCGCGCGATAGCGGATCACATCCGCGAAAACACCCAGCCAGATGCGCGTATCGCAGTGATCGGCTCCGAGCCGGAAATTTATTTCTACTCAGGCCGCCGCTCCGCCACGGGGCATATCTACACTTATGCGTTGATGGAGAAACATCCCTACGCGCTGACGATGCAGGAGGAGATGATCCGTCAGATCGAGGAGGCAAAACCCGAATACGTAGTGTTCGTGCAGAACCATTTTTCATGGCTGACCCTGCCGGACAGCGAAAAGAAAATCCTGAACTGGTGGCCGACTTATTGGAGCGACCATCTCGAACTGGTGCAAACCATCACCACGCGCCAGGGCGAAGATGAGCTTTCCGAGAAAACGCCCGAAGCCGCTGGCAGATCGGGAAATTATCTGCTGGTGTTGAAGCGGAAGAAGTGAAGCGTTGCAGATAGACGCCAAGCAGCGTTGTTGAACCGATGACCTACACCGAAGCCATTCGAATTCTTTTTGGACTCCAGATGTTCGGGGCGCGTCAGATGAAACCAGCGGTAGCACCGGCGGTGTTGAGAAGGGTCTGGCGGACACGTTCCGCAGCTTCGGGATTGTCGCCACCGATGAAACCGCAGTGCTCGTCCAAATCGCGAACGGCCTTTGGACTGAGCCGGGCTTAGATCATGACCGGCGGCGCAATTCGTCGGTGGTCTTGGATTGATCCAGATTTTCCAACCCCTCGTCCAGCAGCCGTTCCAGCTCCGGCGTCATCACCACCTCCAGGCCTTGACGGCGGGCCTGATGCTCGCGCAATGCTTCCGACACCACCTCATCCGACCCTTGGTAATGGGCGGTTTGGACCAACTCGGCAACGTAGTCCTCGAGATTTCGCGGCAAGGCGATGTTCATGGCCTCACGATAATTCCCCGCAAAAATGTGTCAACCGGCAATCTGGCATTCCGCGCTCCTCTGACTTCTGACCTCCGACATCTGTCCTCTGACTTCAGATTTCCGGCTTCTGCCTGCGGCCTGTGAAACCAGCGGGAGCACCGGCGGCGGCTTGAAGGCGGACCGCTGTCGAGGCACGGCGGCAAATGCGCTAATTATCGCCTTGTTCGATAGAATCCAACCGCGCCATTTGGGCCAAGCACAATAAACTCGGGTGAAGTCGTATTCGTGCCGACATACGTCCAATTGGTGAGGTTGGTTGAACTCTGCAACGCCCCACGAAAATCGAGTCGCAGAACTGCCGGTGCGCTCATGGAAATATTGCAGTAGGGGGACTGTGAATCGGATTCGGCTGTTGCGGACGAAATGGCGACTGCATTTGTCGGCGTGTCCTGCCG